>CAZSON010000451.1:0-2398 GCA_964608375.1 uncultured Desulfobacter sp.
GCCCGACGGTATAATGGGTCTGATCAAACGGGTCTCATCTCAGATGAAATCTTAATATATTGCGAAGGAGGTCTTGATGAAGCTTTCAAGGGAAAAAATTATTAAATCAATGACGGAATGGGAAAAGGCCTGGAACAGGCACGACATCGACGGCGTGATGTCGCTTTTTCATAAAGATATCTTTTTCCAACACTGGCATGGTGCAAAAGTCCAGGGCTATGACGCCTTGCACCGGGCATGGGCCCCTTGGTTTAAGAACCATGGTGGTTTTAAATTTACAACAGAGGATCTTTTTGTCGATGAAGTTAAGCAAAAAGTTCTTTATCGATGGTACTTTGACTGGCCCTCGATGGAAAAAGGTTACGAGGGGAGGTCAGAAAGGCGACGGGGCGTAGATGTCATCAGTTTCAAAGACGGCAAGATTATTGAGAAGCTGACCTATTCGAAAACAACGGTGGAGATCGACGGAAAAAGGGTAAAACTATCTCCCACCGTTAATTAAGGCCATCACTGTTTCTCAGAAATTTTTTTAAACTATTGAACCCTTAGGGCTATATCGGTTCATAAGCCAGATAGGTTATTTTATTCTCTCCTTCATCTCGATGCAAATATTTTACCCTCAGCGGCATGCCCACTTTTATCGTATCCGGCTTGGTGGTATCTACCCCTTCAATTCGGGCGTCAACCCGGGGACCTTCCTCTAATTCCACCACCCCTAAGCAGTAGGGACGGTCCCGCGTATAACCCTCTTTTTGCATAAAAGCCGGGCCGATGTTGATTAGGGTAAAAGCGGCAAGTTTTCCCTGCCCTTTAATCTCATCCCACTGCATATTCGTATCATGGCATTCTATACAGATCGGTCGAGGAGGCAGATAGAGTGCACCACATTTTTTACACCTAGAACTCATCAGTTTTTCTTCATGCAGGTATTGCTCATAAGATATATCACTAAAAGGCCTTTCCGCCATTTTTTTACCTCCTTTCAAGAATCGTTAACGTGCAGGTACCTCCGGTTCCACCCAGGTTGTGTGCGGCTCCAATTCTTAAATCTTTAATCGGAATTTGTCTTTTCCCAGCCTTGTTCCTCAGTTGGGTCCATACCTCATAAAGCTGGGCGATACCGGTTGCGCCCACCGGATGTCCTTTGCACTTCAGTCCGCCTGACGTATTAATCGGTTTTGGGCCATCCAGCCGGGTTAAGCCTTCTTCCACGGCTTTATATCCTTCACCGGCTTTAAAAAATCCAAGATCCTCGATATGAATAAGTTCCGCCATTGAAAAGCAGTCGTGAACTTCAGCAAATTGAATATCTTCCGGTCCAAGACCTGACATGCCATAAGCTTCCTCTGCCGCATATTTGGTGGCTTCAAAAGATGTTAGGGTTTCGGCCGCATGTAATCCTTTACCGCTGCCTTGACCCATCCCGACGAGGTATAATGGATCATCGGTGAAGTTTTTGGCGATGTCCTCAGCCACAAGTAATATACAGGCCGCTCCGTCACTTATCGGGCAGCAGTCGTAAAGGTGTATCGGCCAGGCAATGGAAGGATTTGCACGGGGGTCACGAAGAAAATCCTTCTCATCTTCCCATTGAGGTGCTGGCAGCCCCTTTTTGTTAAAACTTTTGATTTTAGCATTCATTAAGTCCCGAATCGTTACTTTGAATTGGGCCTTCGGATTCAACGGAGCGTTGCTGTGGCTCTTTATGGTCACATTCATCAGATGTTCACGCGTTGCGCCATATTTGGCAAAATAAGCGGTGGCCAGCACGCCAAAAACACCCGGGAAAGTAAATCCAGCTTTTTGTTCATAGGAAACCGATGCCATGGCTAAACCCTCTGCCACGTCGGCGGTCGATCGTTTGGACATCTCCTCAACACCGCCCACCAGGACCATATCATAAAATCCTGAGGCGATCGCAAAAACCCCTTCCCGAAAAGCCAGGGCACTCGATGCACAGGCGCCTTCTGTTCTTGTGGCGGGTTTTGGTGTAATCCCGAGCAAATCGGTTATGATAGGGCCCCAATGCGATTGTTTCATAAAAAAATCATTGGAAAAATTGCCCAAATAAAGCGCTTCAATATCATTGGGATCCAGCCCCTTGTCCACTGAGTTGGTCATGTCCTGAAATGCTTCAACAAATAGATCCTTAGAATCTTTATCTTTATACATACCAAAATTTGACATACCGGCCCCAACCAGGGCGACGCCCCTTCCAAGCTTTCTTCGCTTTTGCATCGGTTGACCTCCTTATCGTTTATTTTTTGCTCTCCCCGATTCATAGGAACATGACGTCCTCCAGGGTCGAGTACGAGTCACCGCAAATTTAACAGTACAAATTGGATATATTGAAACTTATATAGTAAACATATTTTGTCAAGTGAAAATGTCTCTCCTT
>CAZSON010000452.1:0-2365 GCA_964608375.1 uncultured Desulfobacter sp.
GAAAATTGATAGTCAGATAATTTTTGAGATTCATCGGCTTAATGATCTGGGCTGGACAGAACGCAAAATCGCAAGACATCTTAGAATCAGCAGACCATCGGTCAATAAATACCTGCTCAATCCGGATCAAGCTCCTGTGAAACGAGCGCAAAGAGCCTCCAAACTCGATCCGTATCGCGATCTGATAAAACAATTTGTTGAGCAGGATCCACAGGTCAAAGCCCCGGTGGTCTTACAACGGCTCCAGGACAAGGGCTTTGACGGAAAAATAACCATCCTTCGAGATTACCTTCAAAAACTCAGAGGCCCCCAATCATCCCCAACGCCCTTTATTCGTTTTGAATCCGATCCGGGCAAACAAATGCAAATCGACTGGGGCCATTTTGGACACCTGCAATATCAAGACACCAAACGCAAGCTATATGCACTGGCTGTCATCGAAGCCTATAGCCGTATGTTCTATGTTGAATTTACTCATAGCCAACGACAGGAAAGCCTTCATCAATGTCTTTTAAATGCGTTTATTTTTTTTGCTGGATCCCCCGAACAGATCGTCGTGGACAACATGATCACCGCTGTCATTGAACGACAAGGCAGCCTGATTCGCTTCAACGACGCTTTTCTTGATTTTCTGCGAATCTTTCACATAACCCCGATCGCCTGTAACGTGGCCTCTCCCCATGAAAAAGGAAAAATCGAAAATGTCATAAAATATTTACGCCAAAATTTTTGGCCCCTTCGAACCTTTACCGATCTTTACGATGTGAACCGTCAGGTCAGAAATTGGCTCGATACGGTAGCCAATGTGCGTATCCATCAGGGCACCGGCAAACGCCCTTTAGACCGATTGGCGGAGGTTCGTCTAAGGCCGCTGCCCGATTTGCTTCCCGATTGCAGAGAAACCGAAACGCTGAAGGTCTATAACGATTTTGCCGTTCGATTCGATGCCAACGTCTATACCGCTCCGCCGTGGGCTATCGGAAAACAGGTCACCCTTAAGGCCGATCAGAGCACTGTCAGCATATTTTACCGGGGCAAGAAAATCGCCGTTCATGACCGCTGCTGGCAACGCAGGCAGCGCATCGAAACCGCTTTTCACCGCGAGCAGGTCAAAAAGCTTAAACGAAAACTGTGGCTGGATAAAGATATCACCGCTTTCTCATCTTTGGGATCAGAAGCGGTGGCCTATCTTGAGGCCCTGGCCCAGACAAGACAACCGATCAAAAAAAATGTCTCAAAGCTGCTTTCTCTAAAAGACGAATACGGGGCGGTGTCTGTCATCTATGCGATCAAAAAAGCGCTGATTCATAATGCCATTGGCGCCGACTACATCGAAAACATCCTTTATCAGGAAATGACACCAAAAAGACATCATCCGCCGGTGCGGTTAAAAAAAGAGGCGTTAAATAACATCCGCCTGCCTGAACCGTCCCTTGTCGAATATGACGCCCATGTAATCAAAAGGAATAAACAATGAATATTGAATCCGCCATCGAAAAATGTAAGGCCCTCAAGCTGAAAGCGGTTGCTGAAAATCTCGAGCAAATCATCGGCCTTGCCGAGCAAAGAAACTGGACACCGCTTCAAATGATAGATCACCTCTTTGATCTTGAGCTGCAATTGAGAAAAAAAAACAAGATTGAGCGCTGTTTTAAACAGTCCAAACTCTATGAAAAGCCAACCATCGACCAGTTCGATTTTACCTTTCACAGCTCACGCAAAAATCAGAAAAGTCGAATTTTAAATCTTATGGACCTGGAGTTTATTAAGCACAAAAAGGATATCATTTTGATTGGCAATCCCGGAGTGGGCAAAAGCTTTTTGGCCAAGTGCATCGCCTACAGCGCCACACAGGCCGGATTAAAAGTTCTCTTTGCCACCACTATGGATATGATCAATCATCTGATTGCTGCCGAAGCAGACCATTCACTGCTTAAAAAACTTCAATATTATCAATCACAGGAATTGCTTGTTTGTGACGAGATTGGTTATCTTTCCCTGGGCACACAGGGATCAAATCTATTCTTCCAGGTCATCAGCGCCAGGCACGAAAGAAAGTCAACTATTATAACGACGAATCGACCGTTTGCCCAATGGGGAGAAATATTTGATAACACCACTGTAGCCACAGCGATCGCCGACCGTTTGGTTTACAACTCGGAGGTCCTTATCTTGGAGGGATCAAGCTATCGAAAGAGGTTGAAAAATTAAGCTGAGTAAAAACAAATAAGGGCACCAGCACAGCTCCCTTCAATACTACTTTTGCGGTCGCTGTCCGGAGACAATACGCTGAAGTATGCTCAGAGATCTGAGTGGTAAAACTTTGTACCGATGCTTTTGGTAAACTTTTTCGCCGCTGTTTCTA
>CAZSON010000453.1:0-2362 GCA_964608375.1 uncultured Desulfobacter sp.
AAAATAAGCAATTCCGGTGTTCGGCATTCGGAAAGCCAGAAACATATTTTATCCTCTGAAGGGGCATTGGATACTCTGTGGATATCTGCCTCAATCAGCCTTCTGATCATAGGCCAATCCTTATCTCGCTGCGTCTTTTTGGCCTTAACAAGGTCGAAAAGCCCTATTATGGATACTTTTCCTATCCCTGGCAGTTCAATCTCTTCCCGACGCTTCCATAACTCTGGGAAAGAATCCACTCCACGCATTACGCCAATGACATCGATCCTTAAACCCCTTATTTCCGTCCTTTGACACCGGAAATGGCATGCATGCCCCCTTAACAGGACATCTTCAGAAAGATCAGGATAAAAGATTCTTTCAGCCTCAAGTTCTTCCAGGGCTAATGTTAGATTCTCTAAATTTTCCGGGGAAATCATTATCGCCAGGTCAATATCACGACTAAATTCTGCTGCCCCGTAAAGAATGCAGGCCTGACCTCCTATCAGGAGAGCCTTTACATTATGTTTCAAAAATGTGGAAAGGGCTTTGGGTATCGGGCTCCCGGGCATAATCCCCTCCAAGAAGTATAAATACTTCCCATAGTTTTTGAGACTCAATAAAACGTTCGGCCGGAGACATCCTGTACCAATCCAAAACCTCTGCTTCTTCCATAGAGCTTTCAGTGTACAACGGGTCCTCAAAAAAGATATCTTTGACCAACGTAACCTCTTCTTAAAATCCGTGTTGAGAAAGGTCTCTCCGGTAAAAACTTACAGCACCACCGAATCTTTAACCGGGTGCGCTTTGAGGTATTCCATACGATTCAACCCGTTGATATACGCCTTGGCGCTTGCGGTGATGATGTCGGGATCAGCCCCTTTCCCGAGAGCTATAAGGCCGTTTTCTTTCAGACGAACCGTTACCTCTCCCTGCGCATCCGTGCCACCGGTAATGGCGGTGATCGAAAATCTCAAAAGTTCGGATTCAGTCCCTGCCAGCCTGGCAATGCTCTCAAATACAGCATCGATCGGGCCGTTTCCATAGCCTGCCCCACGAACCGATCTTCCGTTTATCAGGAGTTTAACACTGGCCATCGGTAAAACGGTTGTTCCGCTTGTTACATGCAGATATTCCAGTTGAAAGATATCCTTGGTGCGAAGAATGCCTTCGGTTACGATAACTTCCAGATCTTCATCGACGAGGTGCTTTTTTTTGTCTGAAAGTTCTTTGAATTTTTTAAACACAAGTTTTAATTCTTCATCAGAAAGGTCGTATCCCATCTCCTTTAATCGGGTTCTGAGGGCATGTCTTCCGGAATGTTTCCCCAAAACGAGCTTATTCGTGCTCAATCCGATGGTTTCAGGTCTCATGATCTCATAGGTCATGGGGTTCTTCAAAACCCCGTCCTGATGTATACCGGCCTCGTGGGAGAAGGCATTGGCGCCTACAATGGCTTTGTTCGGCTGCACCATAATGCCGGTTATCATGCTGACAAGGCGGCTGCTATGATATATCTGTTCTGTTTTGATGCCGGTTGAAAACGGAAAATAATTCGGCCGGGTGTGCAGAGCCATAATTACCTCTTCCAGGGAGGTATTTCCTGCTCTTTCCCCGATCCCGTTGATAGTAACTTCAGCCTGCCTTGCACCGGCGTTCAGGGCTGCGATCGTATTGGATGTGGCCAAGCCCAGATCGTTATGGCAATGGACACTCAAGACGGCCTCATGCATGTTCGGGGTGTGCGAAATTACATATTTGATCAGATCTGTAAATTCCTCGGGGATGGCATAACCGACTGTATCAGGCAGGTTTACGGTTGTGGCGCCCGCCCCAATTGCGGCTTCGAAAACTTTGCACAGGAAATCGCGATCGCTGCGCGATCCATCTTCAGCCGAAAACTCAACATTTTGGGTCAAAGATTTGGCATGTGTTACCGCCTCGACCGTTGCCTGTATAACCTCGGCACGGGACATTTTGAGTTTATATTCCAGATGAATGTCCGAGGTTGCGATAAAGATGTGTATTCTCGGCTTTACAGCATGTTGTATCGCACCCCACGCCCGGTCGATATCCTCTTTTGAGGTACGTGCCAAACCGGCGATTTCGGTCCTTTCCAGTTTTTTTGCTATTTTGGCGACAGCGTCGAAATCCCCATCAGATGCTGCCGGAAAACCTGCCTCTATTATATCGACTCCCAGTTTTTCCAACTGTACGGCAAGTCGCAGCTTTTCCGCCGGATTCATGCTCGCACCCGGGGACTGTTCACCATCTCTTAAAGTCGTATCAAAGATTAATATTCTGTTATCCATTTTCGGTTACTCCCTTTTTGATGAACTCGTAAAAAGTCCATATTGCTCTCTAAATGACCATTTTGGGGCGT
>CAZSON010000454.1:0-2354 GCA_964608375.1 uncultured Desulfobacter sp.
GTGGGAAAGGGATATTACGGTGGGAGATTACGTCTCCGTTCACCGGAATCGGTCGTAAAAGAGCTCGCTTGGGTGGGGGAGGCATTCGGTGTTTATGATTTTCTTTTCTGGACTGAATCTTTCACCCTGAACCGAGTCTTTGTGATTCAGGTCTGTGATCTGATTCAGGAAAAAAGACTGAACATTCGGTGGGTCTGCAACAGCCGGGTTGATAATGTCGATCTCGAAATGCTCAACAAAATGAAACAGGCCGGATGCTGGATGATCGGATACGGGGTTGAATCATCAAATCAAGCTATTTTGGATAGAGCAAAAAAGGGGATTAAAGTTGAGCAGGTTAAGAAAGCATGTGCTTTGACAAGAAAGGCCGGAATTGAGATTTCCGCCCATATTGTCCTGGGGCTTCCCGGCGATAACAAAGAAACAATAAGAGAAACTGTCCGTTATGCAAAAAAGATGGGGTTTGATTATGCACAGTTTTATTGTGCCACTCCTTGGCCCGGAACAGAGCTTTATCAAATGGCCAAAAAAGAAGGGTGGTTAAGAAAAGACGCCCCCTGGTCAGAATATGAGCAAAATGTGTCGGTCCTAGATATGGCAGGACTAAAAGCCGAAGAGATGACAAAATTAAGAGTAGAAGGCTTTCGATCCTTCTACCTTTATCCCCTGACAATTTGGCGGACGCTTATCAAGATAAAATCCTTTTCAGAATTTAAATATTTTTTGTGGATGGTTAAAAATTTCCTCACCTGGTCCGTTAAATGAATCACCGACCCTGTCCTATATTCCCATCTGTTCGATGAACCCATTGCGATGACTGAAGCGCATTTTTATTCAGCATATCGATATGTTCAATAGAAAACATTTCATTACCGTCATAATGCCGGCCTACAATCATGAAAAATTTGTCGCAGATGCGGTGGAAAGCGTTTTGAACCAATCGTATAACAGGTTTGAACTTTTGGTGATTGACGACGGATCAACCGATCGAACCGGCGAGGTGATCAGACGGTATGATGATCCGAGGGTCACTTACATTTATCAGGAAAATCAAGATGCCTTTAATACGATTAATCGCGGACTTCACCTGGCAAAAGGCGATTTTATTGCCATTTTAAATTCGGACGACGTATATGCCCCGAATCGTCTGGAGCGTCTGCTGGAGGCGCAACGAAAATCAAAAGCTGCCTGTATTTTTACCGATGTTCAACCGATTACCGATACCGGTGAACAGATCAAAGACCCGGCATTTTGGTGGAATGTCTGGCATCAGAAAAACCGTGATTTTTACGCCCAATGCGGCGACCTGTATACCGCTTTTTTGAAAGGGAACTTTATGGTCACCACCTCCAATCTTTTTATGAAATCAACTGTAATCGGAAAGGTCGGTGAATTTTCTTCACTGCGGTATCTGCATGACTATGATTTTATTTTCAGAGTAATGCTGGCATTTCCCGGGCGCGTTCAATATCTCGAAAATGAAAAATTGCTGTTTTATCGACTTCATGGTGAAAATACCCTCGGCGAAGCGGCGGTTGAGGGAAGAAGACAGGACAAAACCGTGATTCGGAAATATCTGATAAAGCGACTTCCTGAAAACTTATTCCCGATCGTCAATGCCGGTCTGGATCGGCTCATCGAGCTTGAGAATGAACTTCACGAAGCCGAATCAAAGATTAATTCGGGTTCAGGACGAATAGGATGAAAGTTAAGACATTTTATAACCTGAAAAAATTGATCAGATATGCAGATCGTTTGATGGAAACTTGCGAGACCCTCTCGCTTGATCTATTCGACACCCTGTTTATCCGGCGCATCCATGATCCGGATATGATAAAACCGGCGGTGGCTCGTTTTATCGCCGCAAAGGCGGCCGGTTTCGGAATCAAAGGATGGTCATGGGAAAAAGTGCAGGCACTCAGGGATCGCATCGAAAATAAGCAACGCAATGAAACAGGTCAACGTTTTGACGATCATGAGGCGCGATATCCTGATTTTATGGGTGAAACCCTGTTGCAGATTTTCAAAGAGCAGATGAGTGATCGGTTGCTTAAGGAAGTCACCACGTTTGAGCTGAAGATCGAAAGCGCAATGATTGTTCCACGTTCCGAGCTGGTGGTGTGGATAAAGAAACTTTTCGAAAAGAAAAAAATGATCCTGATCATTTCAGACATCTATCTCCCTTCCGATCATCTAAAGCGGTTGCTTGACCAGGCCGGTTTGATGGAATTTGTGACCGATGTTGTTTCATCCGCTGATACATTTCTGGCAAAAGCCTCTGGAAAAGCATTCCCCATGATCCAGAAAAAGTATTCATTGGATACAGGCCGATGGCTGCATATCGGGGATAATCC
>CAZSON010000455.1:0-2348 GCA_964608375.1 uncultured Desulfobacter sp.
ATTGAACAGACCGTCTGAGAGGTCGTCTGAAATTAAGGCAACATCAATATCACTCCATATGGATGCCGTGCCTTTAGCTTGAGAGCCGTAAAGATATGCTGCACTTATACGGTATCTTTTTCTGGCTACATATAGAAAATCCTTAACACTTTTCTCTATGGAACCTGGGATTTCACCCATTCATAGATCTCCTTTATGATTTTCATCTGTTCATTTGAATAAACCAGTATCAGATCGATCTCTGTCCCCCGGACGGTTCGGAAAAAGTATGTCGCCGCCAATATTCCCGGAAGGTCAGCACTCTTTCCTTTTGTTCCGGCGAGAACAAAAATGGTTCCACATCCTTAGCCAGAAATTTTAGGTCCAAACCTTCTACCCTACTGGTAAATTGATCAATTATTTCCTCTTTCCCAAGATTAAGGTATCTGGCCATGTAATCAAAATCAGGCTTCGCAACCCCCATCAAAATCGAAACATCAAACAAATCACGGCCTTTTTCACGTTTCCTCTGCAGAACTGTCATCATTTTCTGGGACAAAAGTATTGCTATAGGGGCCGTAGGGATCTGACGGTAGAGTGTGAATTTATTCATGAGATACATTTGGGGCTTATAAAACCTTTCCTTAGGTTCGGTATCTATCCTTATCAATATTTTCTCACTGACATGCGAACTTATTCCTGACTTGTAAAGGATCTCCGGGAACCTGATATAACAATGATATGCCCCTCGTTTAACTGTTCTGTATTCTACCAAAAATCCTTTCGATTTCATGTCCCTGCATGCTTTTTCAAGCACTTCTTCGAATTGTACGAATGTCAGGCCGAAATTATCAAAATCAAGATCTTCGGAGAAACGGGGGCTCTGCTGCAGCATCCTTATAGCGGTGCCGCCTATGAAACTGAAGGATATGGCTTCTTTGAGTTTGAACAGAGAATCAAGAAGTTCGTATTGCAGGTATTCGACTAAAATACTCCGCGGGTTTCTTTTAAGCACATGCTCCGGAAAGTATTCTTGGATCTGCTCTAATGTAAGCACCTGATTGCCCACCTTTTCAGCTTTTTTATTCCGAATGCCTGCAGGTATTTTTCAAATTTCTCCCTGTTTAACGACTCGCGAAGCCGGTCTTCATTAAACCTAAGGTTTTCAAAATCGATTTCGCTATTGATTTTTGAGAGATTAAGATAGAGGTAGTCGAGTAGCGCCTTTTCCGGCTCAGCAATGAGGTACCGTCCGGTGTCTGTTTTTACTTCCCGATATCCCCAGAATAGTTCGCTCTTTAGGTGACGATAGATAAAATGTCCAAATTTGTTATCAAAGGTTCGGTTAATCTTTCCGGTCACACTGACATAGGCATAGACCATTTCAGGAATAAATCCATAGTCTGAAAGGGCGCTCTCCAGACTCAGATAACTGGGCTGGTAAAGCGCTGTAGCAATCTCTTCACCACTGATTTTTTCGTAATTCCTCTTAAATATATAGATGCCATTCTTTATTTTCAGAAGATATCCCTTTTTCACCCAACGGGTTAGCTGATAATCAAAAATTTTTCCTCCAGCCAATAAGATATCATTTTTTGAAAAAATGGGGATTTTTATTAATGAGTTTAGGTCTTGATATTTCATAAATTTATTAATAATAATAATTTATTGAAATGTCAATCATTTTCACTCAAGTTTCGCACCTGATATGTTGAGGAAAGCCGCATCCCAGATAAATAAAACCGATAACAATTTAACGGGATAAATCCTGATTAGTGCATTAAGCCAGGTTAAATTCGCGATGCTGTGACTGCGTCAATTTAACCCGGTAAGCTGTCATTTCGAGATTTTCACAGGTCAAGCCCCGGTACTTCTCCCGAAGCTACCTCGGTACTATTTTCCGAATGTAAGGGGAAACAGACTAGGTAGACAGGATTACTCAACTGACATCTGTCAAACGGGCAATCCGAATTGTTGAACCGTTTGATACGGTTTTGAGCGGCTCAGCATCATCGATGACATGCCCGACAATATTGACCGGGCTGTACGCCCTTGGTTTTTCACTGGTGCTGACCGGTGTGCGCCCAAAGAAAATACAAAGTGCACTGCCGACCGGCCAGTAGGCCAGGGTCCCTACTTCAACCTCCTCCCTGGCATCCGATGCCTGGTCAGCGAAAACGGGGATATCAAAATAGATCTCTTCTCCCCAGACATTTACCGTCCCTTCAATCGGCAGTGCTTCCGATATCTTTTGCGCTGTTTCAGAATCATTGAGTTCGGCTAACAGCGCCACACCTTCCACTGAAATGGTGATTTGATTCATTTTTTTTCCTCATAATAGGTTTAATATGGGTAAAAAATCGTTTAGC
>CAZSON010000456.1:0-2335 GCA_964608375.1 uncultured Desulfobacter sp.
CGGTCAGTTTATATAATCTCATTGAGCGATAATATTAATCCAAAAAACAAAATACGGTGGTAGCATCCATGGAAGAAAAAGAAATCTACCTGGAAAAAGAGATACACCTCAGAGACTATTTCCGGATCCTGAGAAAACGGAAATACACGGTCTACACGTTTTTTATCATCACCGTGGCACTTACGGTGCTTTACACCTACACGGCGATACCTCTATACTATGCCACGGCCAAAATTCTGGTCGAACAAGGGGAGCAGAACGTCCTGAAAAGTTACCGGTGGAGAGAGTTCGACCCGGAGTTCATGGAGACTCAGATTCAGATCATCCGCAGCATACCGGTGGCCCAAAAAGTGGTGAAAGCACTGAATCTCGTTGAGACCTACGATTCCTTTTTCAAGGATCTAGAGGGCCGCATTACGTTCAACTCCCTGGTGGCATCGACAAAGGACTGGGGCAAGGATCTTTATGACACCGTCATAAAACTCACCGGTATTGTGGCGGCGGATTTAGGTCCTGAAATGCACCAGATAGATGAAGCTGCATCGGATCAGACGCCGATAGACGTTAAAATCGCTCAGTCGATCGCGTCCGGCATCAGCCTCGAGCAGGTGACCGACAGCCGAATTCTCAAGGTGGGCTTCACATCGTCGAACCCGGTGCTGGCCGGCATGATTGTCAATTCCGTGGCCAAGGCATATATCGAAAAAACGCTGGAGATGAAGATGGAGTCGTCCGGTTACACGATCAAGTGGATGACCCAGAAGGCGGATGAAGAGAGAAGCCGGCTCAGGCAGGCTGAAACAGCCCTGCAGGAGTATATGAGGGCGCAAAATATCGTTGCCACGAAAAGCCGCAGGGAGATGGCGCCGCTGAAGATGAACGAGCTCAACAGCCAGTTGACCCTTGCTGAAACCAAAAGAAAAGAGCTGGAAGCCGTCTATAAGAAGGTGAGGTTTCTTTCCGGAGATCAGGATGCGGCCGAATCAATTCAGATTATCGCATCCGATCCGACCATCCAGTCCCTGCGGGTGCAGGTACTCGAGGCGGAAAAAAAGATCATGGATCTGTCCAAAAAATACGGCCCCAAGCATCCGGTGATGAAGACCGCTGTGGCGGATCTTGAGATGCTGCAGGAAAAGAAAAAGCTTGAGATCAAACGGGCGATTGACATTATCAAAAACCAGTACGAACTGTCCCGTGCAAGGGAGCGCGATCTATCCGACCTTATGGCAAAAACAAAGAAAGAGGCCATTTTACTCAATGAAAAATTCATCCAGTACAATATTTTAAAGCGCGAGGTAAACACCAACCGCCAACTCTATGATGCCCTGCTGACCAAGGTCAAGGAGCAAGGGGTTACAGATCAGGTACAGGCCGTCAAGGTGTGGGTCATCGAAAATGCCAAAATCCCTAAAACACCCTATAAGCCGCGAAAAAAACGGAACGTCATGCTGGGCATCATCCTCGGTCTTTTCGGGGGGATCGGAATCGCCCTTTTTCTGGAATACCTGGACAATACCGTAAAATACCCCGACGATGTTCAGGACCGGTTCGGCGTGCCGGTGCTCAGTACGGTTCCGCTGCTTAGTTCCAAACGGAAGCCGCCTGAAATCATTGCCATCAAAGAAACTTCCACCGCCTTTGCCGAAAGCTACAAGACGATCCGTACGGCCGTTCTCCTCTCCGGCGCCGGGGGGCCGCCAAAGAAATTGCTCATTACGAGCATGGCGCCAAAGGACGGCAAGACGACGACCGCCATCAACCTTTCCGTGGCATTTGCCCATGCCGGCAAAAGAACCCTGCTGGTGGATGGTGATATGCGCAGGCCGCGCATTCACAAAATATTTCATCTGGAAAACGATGAAGGCCTCAGCACCTGTCTGGCCGGTGCGTCGGATATAAAAATCAATCAAACCGGTGACGTTGACAACCTGAGCGTTATCACAGCCGGGCCGACGCCGCCCAATGCATCAGAGCTGCTCAATCCGGAACGGCTCAATGCGCTGTTAAAGGAAGCGGAGAAAGAGTTTGATCAGATCATATTCGATTCACCCCCGATTTTGACGGTCAGCGACAGCCTGATATTGAGCAAGATTCTCGATGGCACCATCATTGTCGCGCGGGCAGGGGTGGTTACCCACGAAGTGATCGAAAAAGGGCTGAAAATGCTCGGCGAAGTCAGAGCCCCCATTGTCGGCATGATCTTAAATGGCGTTGTGGTGAACAAAGGCAATTACTACTATTATCATAATTACTATGATTCCTACTATTCGTCGAAGTAGTGGAACAGGTGTCAGGTGTCGGGTGACACCTGAAACCTGAAACCTGAAACCTG
>CAZSON010000457.1:0-2334 GCA_964608375.1 uncultured Desulfobacter sp.
TTTTTTATGCGGGGTTTTTATAGAGAAATCACAATTGGGTGTCAAGGGAAAAGACAATTTAGGCGCTCTTAAACCATGCTTTAAACATGTTTGCCGGTTTCGGTTCTTGTCGATCTTAACGGGCTTTAAAAAGCCGGCTCAATTCGGTATAGGAGGAGTCTTGCCTTTATAATATCAAAAAAAAGGGTTGATTGCTTCGTGGTACTCCCATCTGTTGTCAACAAAAAAAGGAATTATCATCAAGGCCGGTTTGAAAAGAATAACGACCCTTATAAAAAATATAATTGTAGCATTGCAGTGATTTTTCATTTATATTGCAAATGTTGAATTAATATTTGTGTGATCATGTTTTTTTTTGTGAGAACCCGGGAGGTAAAAATGAGTTCATTTAGAATAAAGGATATGATCCGATCAGCAATGATCTTAAATCTATTTCTCTCATTTATGCTATTGAGTCCCTCTAAAGCGTATTCGGGTAACAGAAAGCAAGAAAGCTTAATCCTGAAAAAGGCAGCGGAAACACAAAGCCCGCTGGCCCCTAGTGTTCTCTCTGAGCATCGTATCGGCATCCGTACAGCGGGTGAGCGTCCTGAATTCTACGACCGCGAGACCGACGAAAGCTTTATCCTTATCGGTTCAAATTTCCACAACCTGGGCCCAGAAAAGAACTACTTTGTTGACCGCCTTTTTTCGCCTAATTTCTTCGACCCAAAGCAAGTCAACCAGGAAATGCAAGCCATGCATGCTTACGGCTACAATGTTATACGTACATCGCTGGACATGTGTAGAGAAGATTGCATCGGTGCGCTGGGAGGTGGTCTGCGAGGGGAGTACCTGGACAATGTTGTTGATTTTCTGCGACTAGCCAAAGAGAATGGGCTCTTGATCATAATTACCTCCAACGATTTGCCCTTGTATGCCGGTTATATCCCCAAAGTCGAATCCACCTGCTGCAACCCTTTCGATGGTTACATAAATAGCCATTACCTCTCCCCGGTCGGCGTGGCCCAGTGGACAGAGTACTGGCAGGATGTCGTTCATGCGTTGATCGAGCGGAACGCTCCTCTCGACGTTATTCTGGCCTATCAAGTGCGCGGCGAATTGTTTCTGTCCCTGGACAAACCACCACTTTCCTTGACCAGTGGTCTGGTCACCACTGCAAACGGAAAAACCTATGATTTGGCTGATCCCGCGCAAAAGCAGGCGATGATCTACGAGGGCGTGGTCTACTGGGCTGATGCCGTCAGCGCTGGCATTCGCGAACTAGACCCCACTGCGAAGACAGCCATAGGCATGTTCGCTCCCAATGAGCCGAATCAGTGGCGTTCCGGCGATACGCGTTACGTTCCACCGGTGACCGCATTTGCGAGTTCGAACATAGATCTTATTGATCTGCATCCCTACCCCGGCTATATCCCTCTGGCACAGTTAATGGAAAACTTCCAGGTGGACGGTTTTACATCCAAACCATTGATCTTGGGAGAATTCGGGGGATTTAAGTTCGTCTACGGTTCGCCCCAGGCCGCGGCTGCTGGAATCCAGGACTGGCAGGTCGAATCCTGCCAATATGGTGCACAGGGCTGGATGTTCTGGCACTGGATGGGGGCCGACGATCACGAGGTCTGGACCGGGAGTGAAGGAAACGAGGCCATCCGCAAGGTGCTGGCTCCCATCAACCGACCTGACCCATGTACAGCACGCGGATTCGATTTCTTCGAACCGAACCTGGCGCTGGGCAAGCCTGTCACCGCCTCCCGTGCGCTGCCGGAGGGAAGGCCGGAACTGGCCGTTGACGGCTGGCGCAGTACGTTATGGCAGTCCGGGAATGGGCCGCCTCAGTGGATCGAGGTTAATCTTGAGCAGCCATCCACTATCGAGGAGATTCGCCTGTTTACGAGTCAATATCCTGATGGCAATACAACCCACAAGATATTGGTGGGAGGCCCGGATCATGCTTTGATCCTGCTCCATGAGCTGCGCGGTTTCACGCAGGGCGAACAGGAAGTGCAATACGTACTACCAGATCCGTTGGTGAATATCCAGTTCGTGCGCATTAAAACCACAAAAAGTCCATCTTGGGTATCATGGAAAGAAATTGAAATCCTTGGCACTCCAACGCCCTGAAAGCCCCGATTCAGCTTGTTTTTAGAATATGATTAAAAAGCGGTTATACCATGGAGTCTGATCGCGTATAGAATACCATTCCTCTTCCCCCGGGTCACCAATCAACAAAAAATTTGAAATCCGACCAGCAAATTATAACCGGAATCTAGTGGTAAGCTTCCTCTGCGGTTACTTTTCCCCTGAACACCCAGTAGCTGTAAATCACATAGG
>CAZSON010000458.1:0-2313 GCA_964608375.1 uncultured Desulfobacter sp.
CCCTATGCCTGATGCGACTTTCCTTAAAATATCAGGTGCAAAACTTGAGTAAGAATATATGAATAAAAAGGCAGTCATTATTTTTAACCTCGGTGGTCCGGATTCTTTATCATCGGTGGAGCCTTTCTTATTTAATCTTTTCAATGATCATGACATATTCAGAATCCCGTTCGGACAAAATCTGTTCGCAAGAATCATCTCCAGCAGAAGAGCGCCAAAAACAAAAAAGATATATCAGCAGATCGGCAGCAAATCACCCCTTAATTATTGGACGGAGTATCAGCGCCGGATGCTTCAGAAAGCGCTAAAAACGGAGCTTCCCGATATTGAAGTGTTTGCCGCGATGCGCTATTGGCATCCGATCATAAAAGATGTGGCCGAACAGATCGCGATGCATCATTTTGACCGGATTGTCCTTCTTCCACTCTATCCCCAATACTCCACCACAACGACCGGGTCAGCGTTTAATGAGTGGAATAGAGTCTACAAAGGAGACCCAACCGGTCTGATTTACATCAAAGATTATTTTGATAACCGCCGCTATATATCTGCGATAAACAATCGAATCGATGAATCGATTTTGGACTTTCCGGAAAAGAGACGTAGCGATATACAGCTTTTGTTCAGTGCCCACGGAACACCTCTACGTATAGTTAAAAGAGGAGATCCTTACAGCGATCAGATAAAAAAAACCGTTGCCGATGTGATGGCTGCAAGAAATTTTTCCCATAAACACCATTTATGTTTTCAAAGCAAGGTCGGTCCGGTGAAATGGCTCAAACCGTCGACGGCTGAAATGATCGAACATATGGGTGCAAGAAATAAAAAGCATCTGCTGGTTATCCCTGTCAGCTTCGTGTCGGATCATGTGGAGACCCTTTATGAACTCGAAATCAAATACAGACGGATTGCAGAAAGTCTGAATATAGAAAATTACAGGGTCACGAAAGGACTGAACGACTCGGCGACATTTATCGAGGCACTAAAAGAAATAACCCTCAATGCGATCGATAAAGATAAGACCTCAATCAGAGGAGATGGATAAATCGTGGATAAACCCGCAATCAAAATTACGGTTCTAGGAGCAGGAATATCAGGCCTTTCCACCGCATACCGGCTCGCCAGGGATGGATTTGACATCACCGTTCTTGAGGCGCAAAACGAAGCCGGCGGTTCTATGGTAACCGAAAAAGAGAACGGGTTTCTGATCGATTATGGTTCAAACAGCGGATTGGAAACCACCCCCCTGATCGGAGAATTGGTAGGCGCGATCGGTCTTAAAAAAGAAATGATTTATGCAAATGAAAAGGGGAACAAAAGATATGTCTTAAGAAACAATAAGCTCCATGCCTTGCCGATAAACCCGATAGCCTTTTTAAAAACAAAATTGTTTTCAAGGCGAGCCAAACTCCGTCTGCTTTTTGAACCGTTTATCGGAAAATCTGAAGAGGGGTATTATCAAAGTATTTCTCAATTTGTCCAAAGGCGTCTCGGCCGGGAGTTTCTGGACTATGCCATAAATCCGTTTGTCGCCGGTGTATTTGCCGGAGATCCCGATACCCTCAGCGTTAAGTCCGCCTTCCCGAAGCTTTATCGGCTGGAAGAACTTTACGGCGGTTTGATAAAGGGAATGATTAAAGGCGCAAAGGAAAGAAAAAACCGTTTAGAGCAGTCGAAACAGAGTGCTAAGATGTTTTCTTTCCTTGGTGGTATGCAGAGCCTGCCCAAAGCAATTGCCCGCAAATTAGGTGAAAGCGTCATATACAACTGCAAAGTCGAAAAAATTGCCAAATCAGAAAATAAATATAAAATTTTCTACAAACAAGATGATCTGCCAAGAGAAATAGTATCTGACATAGTTTTATCGACGATACCTGCCTATAAGGCTGCTTCTGTTTTTGGTGATTTCGACAAAAAACTGTGCCGGCATCTAAACGAGATCTACTATCCCCCTGTGCAAGTGCTCTATTTGGGATTTGCAAAAGAAAGTATCGGGCGGGCTCTGGACGGATTCGGTTTTTTAATCCCAAAAAATGAAGAAAGATCCTTTCTGGGCGCCATCTGGAGTTCGGTCATTTTTCCGAAACGGGCTGACGGCAACAGAGCGGCATTTACCCTGTTTATCGGTGGTGCAAGATCTCCGGAACTTTTTAACGGAGACCGCGAAAGCCTGATCAACAAAGTGTTGAATGAATTTAAGGACATAATGAATATCAATGACGACCCGCTGTTTGTTAAAGAAAAGATGTGGTCTAGGGCTATCCCCCAATACACTCTCGGTTACATTGAACACGAAAACTACTTTGAAAAGGC
>CAZSON010000459.1:0-2310 GCA_964608375.1 uncultured Desulfobacter sp.
GAAAGGAGTTTACCAGATGACAAAAGATGATGATCTAGATGGCAAAGTGGCAGTGGTGACCGGTGGCGGGAAAGGTATCGGTAGAGCGATCGCTAAAGGACTGGCCGAAAGCGGTGTCAAGGTGGTTGTTTGCTCCAGAACAAAAACAGAGCTTGATCAGGTCGCTCAGGAGATCAAGGAAAACGGTGGAGAGGCTACAGCGGTGGCAACCGACTTGACAGACAGTGATCAGATCAACGGGCTGGTAGATGCGGTGATCGATTCCTACGGCCGGATTGATTTCTTGGTGAATAACGCGGCAAGGAGTTTTCTAAGACCACTTATGGATTTGAGAGAAGATGGTTGGGACAAAATTTTCAATACCAACTGTAAAGCCGTCTTCCTGCTCAGCAGGGCTGTGGCTAAAATCATGGGCAAACAGGGCGGAGGACGGATCGTCAACATCACTACAATCGGGGCGGTTCGCGGAGGTGTCGGGATGGGGGTTTATCATGCCAGCAAGGCGGCGCTTTCGATGCTGACAAAGTGTATGGCCGTTGAATGGGCGCCTCTTCAAATAAACGTAAACGCCGTCGGTCCGGGGTTAACCAAAACCGCTTTCAGCCAGCCAATCTGGGAGAATCCGGACATGGAACGGATGATTACCAGCAGAATCCCCAAGGGCCGACTGGCAGAGCCGGAGGAAATCGTCGGTGCGGTTCTTTTCCTCTGCTCAAACCGATCGAGTTTCATTACAGGTCAATCTATCTATGTGGATGGGGGGACTCTGGCCAACAGTTAATTGTCAGGTCGGGAGCACGGCTACTTTATCCTGAAAAACGACTCATCAAATTCGGGTTTATCTTTATAACGCTTGAGAAAATAGCCCGGCAACTGTTCGATGTTTTTATAAAAGGCAGGATCGACTTTGATTCCTGCTTTGTTTAGGGCCTTTTCAATGGACATCGGAGTTGGCGGGCACCCTTTAATGGCAATCATCTCCTGGATGTCCGGATGGTCCTTGTTTAACCGGTACATGCATTTGCCAAAAAGGATGGTCTTCTTCTTCCCCGGTGTCGGCGCCATCGCTTTTCCATTTAGAATTTCAACATCTTCCCACGGTTCTCCCTTCCAGGCGAGGGCGATCGAAGTAAGGACGGGACCGATAAGGCCGGAACAGTACGTACACAGGGAGAGATCGTATTTTCTGAAAGAGAGCCCCTGAATACCGATCTTCTGCATCGGTAGGGGCAGGCTGTTGTCCTTATTGTAGGGAAAGTCATATCTGTGATGAGAAGCTGCGGATTCAATGGATTTTCCAACCACTTGCACATCGGAGAGGTCACAGGGTCTGCCGCGGTTTGCAGCGGCATGGATGAGATGCGGCACGTCCGACGGCTGAATCCCAAGGACTCTGGCGCCGACCAGGTCTGCGGAAAGCACATCTGATGAGGCAACCAGCAGGTTGCTTCTGCGCATTCGCCCATCAAACCCCGGCCCGCGCTCGTTAGTATAAATACCGTCCAGAAGCGTGAACATCGGCGGCATTTTATCCGCTAACCTGGCAACCATAAAATGCAGATCCTTTTCAGGGTGGGTGTTGTGACATTTCTTTCGAGAGGCGATGTCGATCATCCCTTTGAGATTTTTTATCCCCAGGCTGACCTTGGTCTGCGCGTGGGTCTTTAAAACCGGCATGTTCACAACAAAGTCGCTGTTGAGGATATCTGTGTTAAAGTTGAGAACAACCCCTTTTCCCAGATCGATCTTTTCAAAGGGCCGGTCAAATATGCTGATCGACTTCACCCCATAGCGATTTTTTAAAACGCCGTATCCCAACGTCCTGAAGGCGTGCTCCGGCGTCTCTTTGTCTTTGGGGTTCCTCATTACTGTGCCTTCCCCGATGGTTATATCATCGATTCCCTGTTCTTTGAGAAGAATCACCATATCTTCTATAACACGGGAGGTTGTAATCACGCCCCATTTCGGGAAATCGGTCGCACGGGTCCAAAAAACAATATTGGGTTTGATAAACACCTTTGCCCTTGCCGATAGGTGGGCCATACCATTTGAAAGCGCAACCGCTTTTTGAACAGATTCCCGCGGATTTTCATACGCCACAATGGCTACTTTCGATTTTTTCATACTGATCCCTCCAAACGATAGAGATTCTAATCAGATCATAAACATAGAAATAGATGCTGGGTTCAATGGCTCAATCTCTTACATTTTAATGATAGATTGGTCAATCGAAAATCCAGAAATTGGGGATCTCAAAGACCCAAAAGCGGGTCCCTTTCAGGTTGTAATTTGATTAATTTATTGGTAACC
>CAZSON010000460.1:0-2295 GCA_964608375.1 uncultured Desulfobacter sp.
CAGCAGAAAGACAAATCAGGGAAACCTATAGTCGTACTTTCGATCATCACGAACTTTGGCATGCTGGCCTTTTTCAAATATGCCAACTTTTTCGCTGACAATCTGAATCTCTTTTTAACAGTTATCGGACTAGCGCCTGTCAGTTTATCATCCATTCATCTTCCGATCGGAATCTCTTTTTTTACTTTTCAGGCGATATCTTATATTATCGATTTATATCGAAAAGATGCCACTGTTCAGAAAAATCCGATCAATATCGCACTTTATATTTCCCTCTTTCCCCAGCTTATTGCGGGGCCCATCATACGATATCATGACGTTGCCAAGCAGATCATGACCCGTTCAACCCGGGTGGACGATTTCGCTTATGGCATAAAACGGTTCATTATCGGTTTAGGGAAAAAAGTATTGATTGCCAATATCGTCGGAAGAGTGGCCGATCATGTTTTTTCGCTATCCCCTCATATTCTTCCTGCCCATCTCGCATGGCTCGGCATCATTTCCTATACGATTCAGATCTATTTCGACTTTTCCGGATATTCGGATATGGCGATAGGTTTGGGGCGAATGTTTGGATTTCATTTTCTCGAAAATTTTAATTACCCCTATATTTCGCAATCGATCAGAGAATTCTGGAGGAGATGGCATATTTCGCTCTCAACCTGGTTCAGAGATTATCTGTATTTTCCGTTAGGAGGAAACCGGATCGGGAAGAAAAGAACCTACTTCAATCTTATCACGGTTTTTTTCTTATGCGGTCTGTGGCACGGCGCCAGCTGGACGTTCATTTTCTGGGGGCTGTATCATGGATTTTTTCTGGTCATCGAGCGGACCGCATTCGGCAGATTTATTGCAGGGCTGCCTAATTTGTTCAGGCATGTCTATGCGCTGATCGTCGTTGTAGTCGGCTGGGTTTTTTTCAGATCCGATACCCTTCCTTTGGCCTTGAGTTATCTTAAGGCGATGATACGAGTGAATGCAGCACCGTATTATGATGCCAATCTTTTTTTATACATTAATTCCGAATTCTATTGGGCGATGTTTTTTGCAATTTTGGGCTCTGGTCCATCTGTTCACCTGATTAATACCTGTTTTGAAACGCTCAATTCGAAATTATCGCTAAATGCCAACCGGATTAGTCATGGTTTTTTTGCCATCGCAAGCAACTTTATTTTTATCAGTATTCTCGTTTTATCAATCGCAGATTTAATGAGCGGCGCACACAATCCATTTTTATATTTCCGATTTTAGTAAAAGACGTGAAGAGCCGTTTTTATTGCTTTGTCATTTAAAATGATTGCACAGAAAATGTCATATATCTCCCGATTTTTTCAACAAATCAAGATGAATAAAAAGGGGAGCCTCTTAATTATATTTTTTTTTCTGATTATCTTCATACCGGCTCTCAAACAATCCAGACTGATCTACAAAAGAGATCAGATGGTTAAGGAGGTCAGAAAATACCATTTAAAACATCATAGTAATCTTTTTAAATCGATCAAACAGTTTCCGCAATTATTCGAAGGCTTCTTTAGACGAAATTTTCGAGCCAAAAAATTTTTCATTCACTTAAATGCGATGTTTAAGGTGCACCTTCTTCACATATCTCCGAATCCGAACATTGCGCTGGGGGAAAACGGCTTTTATTTTGAAGGATATGGCGCGCGCCGTGTGGAAAAGGGTGTCATCAATAATTTCAATAATATAGCGGACTATATGGGATTGATACCGTTTTCGGATAACGAGCTGAAAGCATGGAAAAGAAGGCTTGAAGAGCGAGACTACTGGCTGAAACAAAGAGGGATCAGATACATTTTTGTTTTGGCGCCGACCAAGGCATTTGTCTATCCGGAGTATCTGCCGAGGAGGCTTAGAAAAGTTAGAGGGAAAACGCGGTATGAACAACTATCTGAGTATTTGAAAAAAAAATCTGATATCCCTTTTGTGGATCTAAGGCCCGCCTTGCTCAAGGCCAAAAATGAGCGAGACTATCCGTTGCTATACTATAAAACAGATTTTCACTGGAATTTTTTCGGGTCGTTTGTTGCCTATCAAGCCATTGTAAACGGCATCAATCAATTTTTTCCCGAATATGGATTAAAACCGCTATCGATAGATGATTTTGATCTCCATATCCAAAAGAATTGGGCAAATGGCCGTTTTATGAACATGATCGGGCTCCCTCTGTGGCTTCATCAAAACGACCATTACATCACATTAATTCCGCATAAAGACAACATCCTTTCATCTGTTAAGGATATACCAGAAAAAGGGATCTTCGATGTATATCCCCCT
>CAZSON010000461.1:0-2293 GCA_964608375.1 uncultured Desulfobacter sp.
TGATAGTGATGGGGGTGGAGTATCCTGGAGTGGAGCTTCCCCCGGACGAAGATGTAACCATGGACATTGTGTTCACTAACAAGGGGCGATCCGATGAAACGGTTAATGTTCGTGTAGCCAAAAAACCACAGGGATGGAAAACCAGGATTAAAACCTATCGTTATGGGGTAAGCGCGGTCACGGTTGCATCCGGTAAAGACAAAACCCTTACGTTTGAAGCGGTGCCGGATAAGAATATGCCCCCGGGTCGATACGGGTTTCGTGTGGAAGCCGAGACCCCGGACGGTAAGTTCAGGATGGGCCAGGACATAGTGGTTAAAATTAGAGCAAAAGAAAAGGGGCCTGTAAAAGCAAAAGGGGTTAAAATAACCACCTCCTACCCGGTGCTTCAGGGACCCTCTGATGCCAAGTTTGAGTTTTCCCTGGAGGTGGACAGCAAGCTGGAAAAAGACGCGGTATTTGATCTTTTTGCCCAGGGCCCGGAGGGTTGGGTCTTCAATTTTAAACCGGCCTATGAATCCAAATATATATCGAGTATCCGGATGAAAGCAAACCAGACCACCACGGTGGCAGTGGAAGTAAAGCCCGCCGCCTCGGCAAAAGCGGCAAAATATCCCTTCAATATTCGCGTCAGTTCCGGTGATGCCAAAGCAGAAGCCCAATTGACGGTCATCCTCACAGGGACGTATCAATTGGAGGTCGGCACGCCGACCGGTCTGTTGTCCCTGGATGCCGGACAGGGCAAACCGTCAAATATGTCTTTCTACGTTAAAAACACCGGATCGGCGGTCAACAACAACATTAAGTTTATGTCATTTAAGCCCGAAAACTGGAAAGTGGCGTTTAACCCTGAAAAGATTGCAGCCATTAAACCCGGTGAGCTCAAACAGGTGGAGGTCACCATCACGCCGTATGAAGAGGCGCTTGTGGGCGACTATTCGGTAAACGTCAGGGTGAAAGGGGAAAAGGCCTCCAAGGCCATGGAATTCAGGGTGACCGTAAAAGCTTCCTCGGCATGGGGCTGGATCGGGATCGGAATCATCCTTTTGGTCATTGCCGGATTGACGGTTTTGTTCCGTTTCCTGGGAAGGCGATAAAATGCAAACAAAGACGGTTATTGAAACAGAAAACCTGACGAAAATCTACAATACCCAGGTGGCGGTCGATCACCTTACCTTTAGTATAAAAAAAGGTGAAATCTTTGGTTTTTTAGGGCCAAATGGTGCGGGTAAAACGACCACCCTTTTAATGCTGCTAGGGTTAACGGAACCGAGCAGCGGCAAGGTGAGGGTCATGGATCTTGAACCGGCACGCAGCCCGATCGAGGTAAAACGCATGATCGGTTACCTGCCGGAGAACATGGGGTTTTATCGGGATTTAAACGCCACAGAGATGCTGAAATTTGTAGCTGATTTAAACCGGCTTCCGCCCGGCGTTACGGATAATCGAATCGAAGAGGTCCTGCAACAGGTCGGTCTGAGCGAAGAGAGAGATAAGAAAATAGGCGCCTATTCTCGGGGAATGAGGCAACGGCTGGGGATTGCCGAGCTATTGATAAAGGACCCGCAGATTGCGTTTTTGGATGAGCCGACCTTAGGTCTTGATCCGGATGCAACGAACCGGATGATGCAGTTGATTCAAAATGTCTCGGGTGAGAATAAAATGACGGTCATTTTATCTTCCCACTTTTTGCACCAGGCCCAGAAGATATGCAGCCGCGTCGGCATTATGATCAAGGGTCAGATGGTGGCTCAGGGGTCGATGGATCGTCTGGCGCGAGAGAAGCTTGGCATTGGTGCCGAGGAGTATACGCTGGAAGAGATTTACATGAAGTACTTTATGGAGGAATAACGTTGCACGGAGTCAAGGTCATTTTAAAAAAGGAGCTGTCGGATCATTTCAGCAGCTATCGTTTTATCATTTTATTTGCCCTGATCGCCATGGTGAGCCTGATCACGGTATACATGGTGGGATTGAACATCAAGCAGAACTTAGAAGGGGTGGCCAAGCCGAAGTATCTTTTTTTGATGCTGTTTACGTCATCGGGGGCAATGTTTTCACTGGCGGATTTCGTGGGGTTTTTCGGTCCCCTGATCGGACTGATCTTAGGATTTGATACGATCAACAGTGAGCGAAGCGAAGGAACCCTGAGCAAGCTGTTATCCCAGCCGATTTATCGCGATACGGTTTTAAACGGAAAGTTTCTGGCCGGAGTCAGCGTAATTGCGGTGATGATGGTATCGATTGTGCTGATCATCACGGGGCTGGGACTGAGCATGGTGGGTGTTATCCC
>CAZSON010000462.1:0-2292 GCA_964608375.1 uncultured Desulfobacter sp.
GAAAAAAATTGTATTTATTTTTTTCTATTAAAATTTGAGGGATATTTGTTAGGGTATTCTATTTCGCTCGATTGGTGTGATGCGATAGAATTGGAAGCACAGCTTTCCAACGGATAAACCCTCGTGGTTTATCATGATTTCATTCTCAATCCGTAAATTACGTGAACACTTGATAGGGAATGACTCGATATTAGCCCGATATCTAAAAAGAAACCAGCGGATTGTGAACGCATACCATCTTTAACCAAAGTGATCGAATTGCTCAAAAGCCACCCATCGTCCGGCATTCAAATGTGGATTGAAATTAAGACCTCGCCAGAGCGCATAGACTCGGACTAAAATTTTTCGTTTGGACCCAGGACCGTAAGCTTGACATGGGATGTTTACTCAAATTGAGGGTCGACGCCATTATTACCAAACGACCTGATATCCTGCGTTTTTGTATGACCGCGATTGAAGCAAAAGGTAACGATCGTCCTTCCCAATTGAAATTTATGTATTATGTTGAAAGACTGATTATTCCGTCCGATAAAAAACACTTTGTGGGCTTATAATGAAAATTTTGACAGTATCTGATGGAGTGGAACCGATCTTATACGACCGTTTTGATCCAGCTTCCTTTCAAGGGATTGAATTGGTTTTAGCCTGCGGCGATTTGCCTCCGGAGTATCTTTCTTTCCTGGTGACGCGGTTAAATGCACCGCTTTACTATGTCAAAGGTAATCATGATATTCGATTGGACGGATATCATCCGGAAGGCTGTGTGGATATCGATGCCAAGCTGGTTATTCACCGGGGGCTGCGATTGGTTGGGTTCGAAGGCTCCCAATGGTATAACGGCAAACCGCTTCAATATACCGAGCATCAAATGCGCCGGAAAATCTGGCGGTTATGGTCCAAAATCTGGCGGAATCGGGGGGTTGACATCGTGATCACGCATGCGCCACCGCGCCATATTCACTACGCCGAAGACCTCTGCCACCTGGGCTTTGAATGCTATCGCAAATTCATCGCTCGCTATGGACCACAGTATTTTATTCATGGTCATATTCATGTTAACTTCACCACGCCCGACCAGCGGATCACCGTGGTGAACCAAACGAAAGTAGTCAACAGCTATGGGTACTTTCTCTTTGAAATCGCTACTAAGGAAGCATCCTGATAGCGACGAAATAAAAAGCTTCAATAAAAATCAAATAACCGTCGGCCCGGTGGATAGACACGATATCGGTATTCATGATGTACCCCTGGAAAAAATCGTCGGCAGCGTGGGTCGCTATCACGATTTCGATGGCCGTTTTCGCTTGAAAAAAAACATCCCTTCCGAAAGGTTGCAGGCGATTAAAACCGCGATTCGTGAAAGCAAACCATTACCGCCGGTTACACTCTACAAAATCAAAGAAGAATATTACGTCGTAGACGGAAACCACCGTGTGGCAGCAGCCAATGAAATGAGTTGGAAAACCATCGAAGCTCACATCATCGAATTTTTACCCTCCAAAGAGACGCTCGAGAATATTTTAGCGCGGGAAAAATCGGATTTTGAGCGGCAAACCAGTCTGTTTGATCTCATTGTTTTAACGGAGGTGGGACAATACGCATACCTGCTCGCGCAGATACAAGAGCACAAAGAAGCGCTGGAAGAATTGTCCGGGAAAAGTGTTTCATTAAAAAGAGCTGCACAGGATTGGTATAACACGATTTATAAACCTTTTGTGCGCATAATTGAACACAGCCATCTTCCAGAAGCTTTTCGTGAAAGAACGCTATCCGACCTATATGCCTATATCGCTTGTCATCACTGGACAAAACGCCGTGATCGCAAGTACGGGGTCGGTATCGACCAATTGATCCCCAAAAGCATGGAAAAATTTCGAGCGAAAATGGCCGAACGAGAACATTTGGATCCGCCGGAAATGACACGTCAGACCATCGCCTTTGTCCTGATTAATGTGGACGCCAAAAAAGAAAACAGAATCATGGAACGGCTCTATTCCTTCAAAGAGGCCCAAGAAATTCACTACGTCCCTGGTGAGTTTGACTTGATTGCCAAATTCGCTGTCGATCGGGATCTCCTCTCTTCAGATTCGGAGGTTGTGGGTGAATTTCTCGATCGGGTGCGTGCCATCCCCGGCGTTTTAAAAACCCAGACGATTATTCCCATTATTTCTAAATACAAAAAAAAATTTGAATAAAGCTTTCAATAATTTAAAAATTACAATTTTTCAAAACAAGCAGGTGTGTCAAAACAACCTTTTCGACGGACTCCTCTGTTTGAAGGCCGGATCTAGC
>CAZSON010000463.1:0-2288 GCA_964608375.1 uncultured Desulfobacter sp.
TTTATCTTAATCAGCACTTATCAACAGCTTTTACTCAGCATTTCATCCGGCCAAATACGGAAAGGAGGAGACATGCTTAAAAAATCGATTTCTCTTATTGCTGTTTTAATCTGTGCAGGGGTTCTTGTCGGCTGTGCAACATCCCCTCAGGTATCCAAAGACCTAAAGTACGACTCAGCGATACTGACACAGGCATTTCGGGTAGCTCAAACCGTAAAGGACCCTTTCAACCGGGATGCGGCCATTGAAACAATCGCAGGTGTTTATTCATCCGCCGGGCAATTTGACCAGGCGCTCAAAACAGTTAATGCGATCACGGATCCCAAGATAAAATCTTTTGCTCTCTCTACCGTGAGCAGAGACGCTTGGGAAAGGGGAAAGAAAGAAAAGGCAACAGATATCTTATCCCGGTCTACCGAGGTCATTAACACCATTGACGATCCGCATATGAAATCCTATCTGCTTGCACTAGATGCAGAAAAGTTTGCGAAAATCGATCAAAAGAAAACCTGCAGCGATCTCCTCGGTCAGGCAACAGAAGTGGCGGACAGCATATCAGATGAGCGGACAAAAGCGTACAACCTGACCGTCATCGGCTATACATATTCAAAGACCGGGGATAAGGACAAAGCCGGGGAAACCCTTTCCAAAGCGTACGAGATCGCTCAAAATATCGACGATGTCGCCTCCAGGATTACCATCATGGATATGATCGCCGGTGTGCTCGCCGAGGATAAGCAATATGACCAGGCATTTCAAATCGCCAAGGAAATTGATCAAACCATTACCAAGGCTGCTGCACCGGATAGAATCGCAGATAT
The DNA here is from genome assembly GCA_964608375.1 of uncultured Desulfobacter sp. Classification (GTDB taxonomy): domain Bacteria; phylum Desulfobacterota; class Desulfobacteria; order Desulfobacterales; family UBA2156; genus UBA2156. The sequence continues at coordinate 822 of CAZSON010000463.1, forward strand.
CTACGTTACTGAGGGAAAATACGACGAGGCGGTAAAAACCGCTCAAACCATTGAAAACCCGTACACCAAAACTTTTGCGCTTGCAAGAATCAGCAACCAGGCCTGGGAAGAGGGAGAGAAAGATAAAGCGATTGAAATTCTATCCCGGTCCTATGAGATCGCCAAAACCATCGAGCACCCTTTCACCCAGACTGCGGCCTTCGACCGGGTGGCCGGGGGATATATCGAATCCGGTCAAAATGAAACAGCGTTTGAGATCGCCAAAACCATCGAAAATCCATACAACAAAGACGACGCATTAAAAAAAACCGCGATCGGATTTGCAGAAGACGGTCAGTTTGACCAGGCGCTTATGGTGGTGGAAACGATTGAGAACGACTATTACAAAACTTCTGCCCTCAATCTAGTGGCAGGCGCCTATATTGAAACCAAACAAAACGATAAGGCCGGAGAAATCCTATCCCGTTCATTTGAGATCGCTAAAAATATGAAACCCGGATATACTCAATCCGCTGTTTTGACCGATATTGCAGGAAGATTTGCAGAAGCCGCGCTTTATGAGCAAGCGGTTCAGGTGGCCGATACCATCGATGACAGCCATCAGAAAAGCACCGCTTTGTTTCGGATTGTTTACTGGCACCTGGAAGCCGGCCAGCACGAAGAGGCCCTTAAACTCACAAACAAAATAGAAGATCCGTACTACAAAGCCTCGGCGTTGACCCGGCTTGCCGCCAATTAGCGGTTTTCATGCCGGGATGCCGGACTTTAATCTCGCACTGTGGTCAACGTATCAAAAGATAAGGTGTTTATCCACATATCGGGCTAGTATTTCAGCCGTTGCCCTGGGGGGACGAACTTTCAGATAGTGGTCCACAATGTGGTGGGCCATTTCATGGGCCAGGATCCCTTCGTTAACATCGTCGATATTGATAAATATGGTTTTTGATTCAAACAGATACCACGAGCGTACCCGGCGTTTGATTCCGACCAGCCGGTAATAGACCTTGTCAAACCCTTTTTTCCGATAAAGATAAATATTCACCTTCGTCATCCTGGTGCGCATATCGAGTATTTCCTGAACCCGTCTATACAAGGCATCCACTTTCTTTTTGCTCGAATCGATGACATTTTTAGATCCGGAAGCCGAAAAAAGACTTTTTAGGCTGAACTCACCCGGTGAATAATCGATCCGGCGATTAAACTTTTTCAGATCCTTCAGGGTTTCATAACGAATCAGGGCATAGCGGGTTTCTAGTTGTAAAAATGAATCATCAGCAACAATTTTTTGTGAAGAATCGTTGCTCTTGACTGCTTTTTGGACCGTATTTTTTTTTGGAAACGAAAAGACGATATGCTTTTTTTTCTCATCGCTTTTCGCCGGTGCGAAAGTGCATAGAAGAAAAAGGCTTATACCTAATAAGATAAGCAGCCTTCCCTTGATATCTTTATTTGCCGGCATAATAAAAA
>CAZSON010000464.1:0-1119 GCA_964608375.1 uncultured Desulfobacter sp.
ATCCCGATTGCTTGAGGGTTGAGTAACTGAATAACTGAAGGACGTCCCTCTCGTATCGCAACTAAGAGTCAAAAGCAGGCTTGACCTATTTACATATTCCGATGTTTCTTTTTGAGGGGCTTTAGGGTAGCCACGGTAGCGGTGTTAAAAGGAGTTTAATTTATGGCGAATAACGGAAAGATCAAAGAGCTTGCCAATTTCATCTGGAGTATTGCAGATCTGTTGCGAGGGGATTACAAGCAGGCCGATTATGGTAAGATTATACTCCCTTTTACCGTTCTGCGAAGGCTTGACTGTGTTCTGAAACCCACCAAGCAAAAGGTCCTCGATTATCTGCCGAAATTAAAGTCCATGAAGATTAAAAACACCGAACCGGTGCTTAACAAAGTTGCCGGCTTTAGTTTTCATAATAAAAGCAAATTGGACTTTGAGAAGCTTAAGGCTGATCCTGATAACATAGCTGCCAATTTAAGAAACTATATCAGCGGATTTTCCAGCGGCGGTAGGGAAATAATTGAATATTTCAGTTTTAATGGTCAGATCACCCGGCTTGATGAGGCTAATCTGCTATTTCTGGTTATAAGCCGTTTCGCTCAAGTGGATCTTCATCCTGATGAAGTTTCAGGAATTGAAATGGGGTACGTCTTTGAGGAACTTATCAGGAAATTCTCTGAATTGTCGAATGAAACTGCCGGGGAGCATTTCACGCCCCGCGAAGTGATCAGGTTAATGGTCAATCTCTTATTTTTGAATGACAAGGAGATCCTGACCAAAAAAGGGATTGTAAAAACGATTTACGATCCGGCCTGCGGAACAGGAGGAATGCTGTCGGTGGCCGAAGACTATTTGCGTGAGCTTAATCCACGCGCCCGGCTGGAGGTTTTCGGCCAGGAGATAAATCCCGAATCATATGCCATCTGCAAATCCGATATGCTTATCAAGGGTGAGAATACGGGCAACATCAAATTCGGCAATTCCTTTACCATTGACGGCCTTGAGGGTGAAAAATTTGATTATATGCTTTCCAATCCTCCTTTTGGCGTTGAGTGGAAAAAAGTTCAAACCCATATTAAAAAAGAGCATGAAACAAAAGGTTTTGGAGGGCGGTTCGGCGCCGGA
>CAZSON010000464.1:1219-2284 GCA_964608375.1 uncultured Desulfobacter sp.
CGGCGCCGGAAGCGGAGAGAGTGAAATTCGCAAATGGATTATAGAAAACGATATGCTGGAAGCCATAATCGCCATGCCGGACCAGCTTTTTTACAATACCGGTATATTTACTTATGTCTGGATTTTAACGAACCGGAAACCTCCCGAACGCAAAGGGAAAATCCAGTTGGTTAATGCCGTTTCATTCTTTGAAAAGATGAGCCGGAGTCTGGGCAATAAAAGAAACGAGATCAGCGACAAACAGATCGATGAGATAACCGGAATCTATGGAGATTTCATTGAGGGTGAATTTTGCAAGATATTTGACAATGAAGATTTCGGTTTCAACCGGATTATCGTTGAACGGCCTTTAAGACTCAACTACCAGACATCAGAAGAAAGAATAGCCCTGCTTGAAAATGAAAAGGCCTTTCAAAACCTTTCAAAACCGAAAAAAAAGGGAAAAGCAGGTTTGGAGCAAAAGGAACAAGGAGAGAAACTTCAACAAGATATAATTGCAATGCTTAAAAGTATGGATGACTCTGTGATTTATAAAAACAGAGACCAATTTGAAGAAGACCTCAAACAGCATTGCAAAAAATATGGGTTGCCATTACCTGCGCCGATACAAAAAACGGTTTTAAAGGCTCTGTCAGAGCAGGATGAGACAGCCGATGTTTGCTTGGATAAAACAGGCAATCCGGAACCTGACACGGCGCTTCGGGATAATGAAAATGTGCCTCTAAAAGAAGATATCATGGAATATTTCAAGCGGGAAGTCCTGCCCCATGTGCCTGATGCCTGGATTGATGAGAGCAAGACAGTAAAAGGATATGAGATCAATATCACGAAATATTTCTACAAATACAAGCCGTTAAGGAGTCTGTCAGAAATCCGGGCGGAGATCCTTGAACTTGAATTGCAAACTCAGGGTTTGATGAATGAGGTTGTTGAAATATGAGAAAGGAAACGGGAAAACAGGTTTCAAAAACGAACAACAAACCCATTTCCGGTGATCTTATCAGTGATATCCGCAGGCTCATTGAAACCGCCAGGCAAAATGTTGCCGTCACGGTTAACGCCGGA
>CAZSON010000465.1:0-2282 GCA_964608375.1 uncultured Desulfobacter sp.
CAAATGACTTTTTACGAGACTGTCAAATTTAAAATCAAAATGCTTATGCATGGAAATAAACCTGCTTTTTATCCGCTTGTGTACACGCGGCCCAAATGATATTGAAGCGGTAAATACGGAGCGGATCAATATTTATGCCAAACAAAGATATGAACGGTCGGGAATTGTTTTATGGATGGATTATTGTGGCGGTCGCCTTGGTATCGATGGCTTTTTGGCTTGGCATCCGGTCAAGTTTCTCGGTCTTTTATGTTACCCTTTTGGAAGATTTTTCATGGAGTCGCGGTAGTGCTGCCGGAGTCCAATCAGTCGCCCTTGTTACTTACACCCTTCTGGCGCCCATGGTGGGAGGTCTGATCGACCGTTTTGGGCCTCGTCGGGTGGTCATACCCGGAATTGTGATTTTATCCCTTGGATTGGTGCTCAGCAGCACCATAAAAACCCTCACCGATTTCTATCTTTTTTATGGTGTGATCTCGGGCGCCGGTATAACATCTATCGGCATTATCACCTACTCCGCGATTCTGGCCCACTGGTTTGAAAAAAAACGGGGATTGGCTAGTGGAATTGCGCTTTCAGGGATGGGACTCGGCACTTTTTCAATGGTCCCTTTGTCTCAAAGCTTTATATCAATATGGGGCTGGCGTACAACATTTATTATTACCGGCGGACTCGTACTCATCCTTTTACTGCCACTCAACGCTCTGTTTTTAAGACATAAACCCCAGGAACTTGGCCAAAATCCAGATGGAGTAAATGATTGGGAAATTGCCAAAGAAGAAAATTTAAGAAAAAAGCTTCAGATGAAACCGGAAAACGAATGGACCCTAAAAAAAGTTATACACTCCGGCCGGTTTTGGGCGTTGATCATATTTCCTTTCCTATCGATTATCGGGGTATATATCATATTGGTCCATAACGTTAAATTTCTGGTGGATCAGGGGGTGGATAAGATGACGGCCGCACTCGCCTTTGCAATGGTCGGCGTTATTTCTTCGATCTTTCGTATTTTTTGGGGTTGGCTCTCTGACCGGATCGGTCGGGAATTAACATATACGATCGGAATTATCTGCGCCTGTATAGGTGTTGGCTCACTTTCTTTGTTTGAAACTTCCGGCTTAAAACTGTTTATCCATACCTATTTTATTTTTTTCGGCATCGGCTGGGGGGTGACAGCGCCGATGTTCATGTCTGTATCCGCCGATCTATTCAAAGGAAAGATCTTTGGCCTTATCTATGGTTTTATCGAAGCCGGCATCGGGATTGCCGCAGCTCTGGGCGCCTGGGCGGCCGGGGCTATTTTTGACAAAACCCAGAGCTATCACATGGCTTTTAACCTCGCCATCGTGGTCTTGTTGCTGTCCTGTTTTTTTATCTGGTATGCCGCACCCAGAAAAGTGCGGTTGATAAAATGAGAGGGTAGGAATTTTATTAGTTTATTAAGTAATGATGATTTTCAGGATGAACTTTTTCTACAAACCGAAAATCAAAAATATCTTCGATGTTAAGCTTGCGTTTAATATATCCTAATCTATAAAGTGCTTCGACAAATTCCATCGTCGATGTTACGTACCCGTTTGAAAGCGCAATACAATACTTAGGGGAGATGCTTAATACTTTCCTGATATATTCTTCGGTGGCCATATCAACTGTCTCAGCGATTATTTTTGCCGCCTCATCCGGCGCTTGACGGATCATGCTGGCGGATTTTTTGTGAAGGGCTAAAAATTTAGGCACATAGTCTGGGTATTTTTCCATCACGTCCTCATGGAAAAAAACGCCGTAACTTGGATTGTTATCCCATAAATGATTCGCACGAATAACAAGACGGGATTCCAGCAGGGTTTCAGCAAAAACAGCTAAACACGGAGTTCCTACCCCTCCTTCCAGTCTATTTTTTTTCATGTCCAAAGCGATAATTTCCGGCTGTTGGTAATGAATAACTTCTATTTCATTCTGTAAATCGTATTTTTCGATGAAAAAACTTAAGATTACATCATGAATTGATCCTTTGGCGGGAACGCCGATGGCAGACCCTTTAAATTGGGATAATACCTCAAATAAATCATTACCTAATTGAAGATCATCTTTGTATTTCTTTTTAGCACACATAATTGTTCCTTCGACATGCCCACCGGCTACGCACTTAATTTTTACGCCTTTCTCTATTCCTATTATTGCCGGCGGCAGTCCCATGTACCCGATATCCAATTCATTGTTTTGAAAGGCCGCCACCATTTCCGGACCTGTTCCGAACATGTTCCATTCCATTTCCGCATTAA
>CAZSON010000466.1:0-2279 GCA_964608375.1 uncultured Desulfobacter sp.
TAAAGATTTTAGATGCATGCTCGATATCTTCAGGGCAGAAGATAAATAGACATTTCTCATCCGGTGATGAGACCGAACCGTAGACATAATTGATATTGATTCCTTCTTCTCCGAATTTGGCGGTGACTTCAGCCAGCTCGCCGGGTCTGTTTTCAAGCTCGATCGCTATTACCGGCCTGATATCGAATATGTAATCATTTTTTGAAAGGAGATCGATGGCCTGATCGGTCTGATCCACCAAGAGACGGATCAGGGCAAAATCGGCCGAGTCCTTTCGCATTGAATTGTAGCTGGCCACAGATGCGATTCTCTTTAATGATTTCCCCCTAGCCTTAAAGAGCCCCTGAACATAACTCGATGCATCCTGGATCATCAGAGCGTCAATGTTGATATTTGCCCCGGACAGGAGCAACGACAACCGGCCGAGTTCGCCCGGGATGTTTTTTAAAAAAAGCGATATTTCGGTTCTAACCATTTAGTCTCCCTTTTTAGTCCATTAAGATTCGATTATGCTTTTCCATTCTATGATTTCCGGTTACTGTCGAAAAGCCTTTCAGAGGTACGGGCCAGTTGAATCACCTTATAGGCATTGGTTTTCCCCAGGCCGGGGATGTCAACCAGTTCCGGGCTAGACCTGATCAGATTCTTGAGCAAAAGATTGGTATTTTCATCAATTAACATGTAATGGCTTTCCGCCTGGCTCTCCAGTTTTGAAGCCAGATTGACCGAGTTTCCCAGATATGTAAACTCGGTCTTGATGTAATTGCCCAATAGCAACGCATAAATCTCACCGGTGCTTATTCCAATGCGGACGTTGATGTTTTCATCCACGCCATAGTTTTTTTTCAGCTTGTAGTTTTTGTGTTTGAGGGCGCGAAGGATGTCCACTGCGGATTTAATCGTATTAAAAGCCGTCTTTTGTTGAATGTTTTTGCCGTGTTCGAAGATGGCCATAAATCCGTCTCCTAAAAATTTATCAATATATCCACCATGCTGATAGATAATCAGATACATGCGATCGATCAGTTCATCGACCATTTTCACCGTCAGATTTTCATCGGACTTTAACATCATGCTGCTAAAATTAACGATATCTACAAACATTGTTGAGGCGAACAGTTTAACTTTTATCCTCGATTCTTTAAAGGGACTGATCTTTCTATCGACGCGGTTTCGAACAAACGTGGCATCTCCATAAACCAAATCTGAAACAAGGAGGTCATTGGCTTTGTAGCGATCGATAACCCATGATGCATTGAACGACCGGAGGATAATACTCTTTCTCCCCAGTACCATGCCGATTTTAGCGGAGCGCCGGTAAAATTTTAATGCCTGGGGCAGTTCATTTATTGCAGAATAGACTGACCCGAGCTCAAAAAGGGCATCAGCCATGATCTGCTCAGACGCCATCTGATGTTTCTTTGCCAATAAAATAATATCATTTATCTTTTTTTCAGCCAGCTCATAGTCCAATATTTTTTTATACATTTTAGCGATAAGGAGTCCGGCCTGCATCCGTTCTTTCTGCATCTTTTTTCTTTTGAGAATCGGTTCCAGGGAGAGTGTGTTTTTCAGGGTCGGACCCGCAATATTCATAGCAAACGCAAACTCACACATTTCCAACCGGGCCTGGAGCAATCCTTTTTCTTTGTTGAGCCGTTTGAAAATCTCGATCGCTTCCTCGATGTTGGACTGAATACCTTGGTCGACAAAACCGATCAAACGATTGGTACGGCCAAAATTGATCAAGGCGTGGGCATAAATCATCGCTGCGTCATCATTCGATGGATTTGTTTTGTAATTCTCCTGCGAGACCTCTTTTTCGAGCGCGGTATACCTCTTCGCCTGGCCGTATCTTTGAAGCGATAGATTGGCTTTGCTCAAAAGAGAATAAATTTCGCCCAAAAACTTGGTTAACGACGGTTCGGTAAGGGCAATTTCAAGTGCGTCCTTCAAATACGATTCTGCGTCAAAATAGTTGCATTGCGCCATATGAACATATCCTAAAGAAAGGAATGTTTTTAGTTTCCACCGCAGGTAAACCGGTTCGGTCCGGTTTTCAAATGCGCTCAGGGTTTCATCGAGCAACTGCTCGGATCGAGGGAAGTAACAGGCTTTTTGCAGGAAAAGATTTCGAAACCATTTTAGAACAGGAGACAGAAGTGGGTCCTTTGCAAGCGGAGCGGTCTGTTGTTCAAACTGAGAAAGGGCATCAAGAGCCCTCTTTTTTGAACCTTTAAGATCAAAGGACTGGAAAATATGCTCGATCTTTTTGACCT
>CAZSON010000467.1:0-2276 GCA_964608375.1 uncultured Desulfobacter sp.
AAAAAAAGGAGACAACATGAAAGAAGTAAAGCATGCCGAAATTAAGCGCGCCCTCTGCTTCGGTTGCTGGCTTCAGGCGGGTGTTTTAGCTACCGTCGAAAACAATAAAGTGGTTAAACTAAAGGGAGAGCCCGGGCATCCGGTAAATAAGGGGTGGATTTGTGAACGTTCAAAAGCATTTATCGAACATCTTTACCATGAAGATCGTTTGAATTACCCACTAAAAAGAATCGGTGAGCGGGGCGAAGGCAAATGGGAACGAGTTACATGGGAGGATGCCTTAAACGAAGTTGCTGAAAAACTTGGTCAAATTAAGACACAAAGCGGAGCCGAAGCAGTGGCTTCCATCGGCGGCACCGGCAGAGGTTTTTCAGAACTGTTTAAAGTGAGATTTATGAACCTGTTCGGAAGCCCCAACCACGCCAATGCCGGGCAATGGTGCTCGGTTGTCAGCCGACAAATCCATGCGGCCATTTACGGCGCCGGCGCCAGCCGTGCTGTAAAACCGCCGTGCAAATGTGCGGTTATCTGGGGCGGAAATCCGGCGGAATCCTTTGCATGTATTTTTCCCCAACATATTAAGGCAAAGCGCAAAGGAACAAAGTATATCATCATAGATCCCAAATACTCGGAGACGGTCGCTCGATTGGCGGACCATTGGCTAAGGCTCAGGCCGGGCACCGATGCAGCCCTCGCCCTAGGATGGTTGAACGTCATCGTTGAAGAGGGTCTATACGATAAAGATTTTGTAAAGAGATGGTGTCATGGATTCAGCGAATTGCGAGAACGGATAATGCAATATACACCCAAAAAAGTCGCTGAAATTACCTGGGTGCCGGAAGAAGAAATTGTGCAATCCGCACGGCTATATGCAAACAGTAAACCGGCATCCATTATCTGGGGGGTTAAGTCCGATATGCAGGGGAAAAACGTTACCAGTATTACCCACGCCAAATGCATACTCAGGGCGATAACCGGAAATCTCGACATCAAGGGCGGAGATATGATCTCCGGTCCCTGTGAAAGGGTGAACTATGGCGCCATCCTGGAGCACATGGATATGTTGCCGGAAGAACAGAGGAAGAAACAACTCGGTGCAGATCGGCATAAGCTTTGGTGCTTTCCCGGATATGAACGGGTTGCCGAAGCGGCAAAACCCTACTGGTATGGCAAGGGGCTGACTGCCGGATTTCTCCCCGGCTGTCATGAACCCGCGGTGTGGGATGCGGTACTTGAAGGCAAACCTTACCCGATCAGGGGATTGATTTGCGGGGCCTGTAATCCACTGGTCGCCTACCCCAACACAAAAAGGATCTATAAGGCTCTAAAAAGCCCGAACCTTGAGCTTTTCGTGGTCGCTGAGCAGTGGATGACGCCATCGGCCATGTTGGCCGATTATCTATTTCCGATTACCAGTTGGCTCGAGCATCCCCAGGTGTACACTCAAACGTTTCAGGGAAGTGGAAATGCAGCGGCCATAGGAGAACGGGTGGTCCCTCCCTTATATGAGCGCAGAACCGATCATGAATTCTATCGCGGTTTGGGATTAAAACTCGGACAGGAAAAATACTGGCACAGCACCCTGGAAAAAGAATGGGATTGGTGCCTGGACCCGCTCCTTAAAGACCTCAATATCCACTCTTCTGCGGAATTTGCCCGGAATCAACGCTGGTGGATACCACCTGCGGTAGAAAAAAGGTATGAAACCATCAACCCGGATACCGGTAAACCGAGAGGATTTGCAACGCCGACCGGAAAGGTTGAACTGTATTCCACTATACTTGAAAACCTGGGTTATGATCCGTTGCCGGACTATCAAGAGCCAACGGAAACGCCGGTGAGCCGGCCTGAGATTTCAAAAAAATATCCGTTTATTCTTATTACCGGTGCCAGGTTCCGACCCATGCATCACTCTGAACATCGCCAGATTCGCTCTTTGCGTAAATTTTATCCCTATCCCACCGCAGAAATCAATCCGGATACGGCCCGCAAGCTACAGATCGGTGAAGGGGATTGGGTTGTTATCGAAACCCTGAGAGGAAAGATCAAACAAAAGGCAAAGCTGACTTCCAGAATTCCACCGAGAATGGTTGAAGCTCAACACGGGTGGTGGTTCCCGGAACAGATTGGAGATGATCCGATATTATTCGGGGTTTTTGAATCCAACGTCAATGTCTTAACGCCGGATAGCGATGAATATTGTGACCCGGCGACAGGGGCGGTCACCTTCGGTCCCTTATTATGTAAAATTTATCCCCTAAAAAAATTTACATAAT
>CAZSON010000468.1:0-2276 GCA_964608375.1 uncultured Desulfobacter sp.
AAATTCGATCAAGATTAACATCCTCACCGATTTCAACCGTTCGAGGGTTAGGGATTTTGACCCCTTTTGCTAAGAGTCGGGCCACTTTTTTGTCCATTTCATCTGTCATTGAGTTAAACCGGTTCTTTCATGTAAAGATGCAGATGAGCTTCTATCATCTTTGTTACGGAATAATGATCGGCGACACGGGTTTTTGCGGATGCAGCGAGTATCCGGCGACGGTTACTATTATCGAGGAGTTCTGACAAGCCAGCCGCCAAAGCCTCAGGGTTATGGGACGGAACCAGTATTCCGACGTCTCCGTTTTTAAGGGCCTCCCTGTTTCCACCGACATCGGTCGCCACAACAGGGAGGCCCGCAACCATTGCCTCGAGCAATGCATTGGAGAATCCTTCCTCGTGAGATGCCAGGACGAAAATATCCATCGCCATTAGAATTTCAGGCACATTGTCCCGATATCCGAGGAACCAAACTTTTTTAGACAAATCCAATTGTCTGAGCAACCGCTCAAGCCGGGGGCGAATTCCTCGATCCTCACCGACGAGATAGACATAGACATCTCCCCTGTTCTTGATTATTTTTGACAACGCATGTATAAGATCCTCGTGTCCCTTGTAAGGGATCAAGTTACCGACCATTACCACACCGCTATCCCGGTCCGTCAGTCCAAGCATGGTGCGGATCGCACGCCTTTCTTTGGCAGGGATTCTGAATCGCCTGTGGTCTATGCCGTTATAAATCAATACGAGCTTTTTTGGATCCACACGATCGCGTTTGATCGCGTCTTGACGGACAGCCTCGGAATTTACGGTAATATTGTGGCTGAGTATGCTGGAAATCCGATCAAATGGCTTCCAGAATGCATATCGGTCCTGATGGGTGCTCAGCGCGCGGCGGCTGGTGATGATTTTGTGAATGCCCGCGAGTTTGCCAATTACAGCGCCCAAGAAATTGGTAAGAGGAAGGTAGGTGTGAAGAATATCGGGTTGAGTTAGTCGCACGACCCGGTAAAGACGAAAAGCAGCACATATGAACGAACCGATTTTTTTTTTATATGAAGCGGTGGAATAGTATCCGCCATCATACATTTTTACCCCGTACCGCTTTAGCACATCACGAAACGGCCCCCTGCCTTCCAGTGCAAACAGGTTGCAACCCCAGCCCTGGCGGCTCATTTCTTTGATCAGCAGTATCATCTGAGACTCGGCGCCACCTACGGCCAGGCTTCCGATAACATATAAAACAGTCGGCATCGATCGCTGTTTGAACCTGTAGTTAGTTTTTTCGTCTGAAGAGAAACTCGGTATTGGCCTCACCGGCTGCCATCTTCTCAAGACGTAAACCTAGATTTTTACAAAATGAAATGGCATCTGCATCCTGAACAAATTCCATGGGCCAACCTCCCAGCCAGTCGCGAATATCCGTGAAGATATTCATACCTCTGTTTTCTCTATAGTCGATCATTCTTTTCAGAAACAGAGGTAGTAGAAAAATATTCCTATGCAACTGGAAGCGCCAAATATAACAAATCTCCATGAACCGACGGTGTATTTTGCCCGATGAGACGTATTTTTGTTTTATATCGAGCCAAAATTGGGGTGGCGGGTCAATTTGAACATCCGCCGAGTAAAGCGCCATATAGAAAAATCCGCCTGGTTTGACTCTGCCGGCTGCATTGCGAATGGCATGCCAGACATCGCCCGTATGGTGCAGTACCCCCCAGGCATATACCAGATCAAACTGTGGCATTCGAGTCACAAAATCATCATCGAGTATCGACCCCTGCTCTATGGACCAGTTATCGGGACTCCCCGCCTGCTCCTTTACGAATCTGGCCGCTGCAATCGATTCCATGTCAAAATCGAAACTATAAACGCTGCTGACCTCCGCTTGCAGCGCTGCGAGCGAATGCAGCCCGCTGCCACAGCCGATATCTAAAAAGCTTAGTCCTGTCAGGGTATTACGACACATAAATTCAAGTATGTGTCTTCTTGATATCTCCACCTTATCCTGACTGAAGTTTTTTTTCACATAATTGTGCCAGTTTTTCCCAAATTCAAAACGGGTTTCGGTAGTAGACATTATCTTTCCCCCCCCGCGCATAGTGCATCCTGCTTCGTGTGATCTTGAATATAGGGGGTATATACGGCAAATGTTTCATTGATCATTCGATCGATTCCAAATCGAGATTTCACAAGCCGTTGCGCATGATGAAACGCTTTTTTTCGCCATTTAAAATCTCTGAGCAATTGGGAGATAACCATTCCGGCGTGCTG
>CAZSON010000469.1:0-2274 GCA_964608375.1 uncultured Desulfobacter sp.
ATGGAAACCAGTGGGGAATTTCAATTTCCTATGCTGAGCAACCGAGGCCTGAAGGGCTGGCCCAGGCGTTTATTATCGGCCAGGAATTTGTGGGGGAAAAAAATGTTTGCATGATATTGGGAGACAATATCTTTTATGGCCGCGGTTTATCCGAAATGCTCAATCAGGCAAAATCAAGGACCGAAGGTGCAACGGTTTTCGGATACTGGGTGAAAGATCCACACCAATACGGGGTTGTCGATTTTGATGATTCGGGCATTGCGATGAACATCGAAGAAAAACCGGAAAAACCGAAATCCAACTATGCGGTCACCGGCCTCTATTTTTATGACAATCAGGTCCTTGATATCGCCGCGGCTCTTAAACCTTCGCCCCGGGGAGAACTCGAGATAACCGATGTGAATATGGCCTATCTTAAATTGAAGAAACTACATGTTGAAAGACTTGGAAGAGGGATCGCCTGGCTCGACACCGGAACCCATGAAACCCTCATGCAGGCATCCAACTTTATAGAAGTCATTGAAAACCGGCAGGGTCTGCAAATTGCATGTGTTGAGGAGATTGCCTATCGGATGGGTTACATCGATGCCGGCCAGGTGGAGCGATTGGCCCGACCCCTTTTGAAAAACGGTTATGGTCAATATTTGATCGATATGCTTAAATTCGAAAAATTACGACAATGAAGATTATCCCCACATCACTCAAAGGCCTCCTCATTGTGGAACCTAAAGTGTTTCAGGACAGCCGGGGTTATTTCATGGAAACCTATCATCAGGACAGGTACCGGGAATCCGGGGTTGACCCGTGCTTTGTTCAGGACAATCTGTCCCATTCGGTGCGTGGAACCCTGAGGGGATTGCACTACCAGATCAAACACGCCCAGGCAAAACTCGTTCAGGTCATCTCCGGCGAAATTTATGATGTGGCGGTGGATGTCCGACCGGAATCCGGCACATTCGGAAAATGGGCCAGCGTCCATCTTTCCGACGCAAACAAACGGCAACTTTTTATCCCGGAAGGCTTTGCCCATGGTTTCTGTGTTATCAGCGAAACTGCGCTTTTTTCATACAAGTGCTCTGATGTTTATTCGCCCCAGGACGAAAGGGGGGTCTTATGGTCGGACCCTGATATCGGCATTGATTGGCCGGTGAAAAATCCGATCATTTCAAAAAAGGACCGGCAGTATCCTTGTCTTTTTGACATCCTTCCTGAAAACCTTCCCACCTTAAAGAAAATCCGATGAAAATTATTACCTTCGGCTCAGAGGGACAGCTTGGCCATGAACTTGTCAAACAGGGAAACCGGTTGGGTTTTAAAATCCTGCCCTTTGATCTTCCGGAAGTCGATATCACCGATCCCCTTCAGATCGCAAATATCGTTTTGACTTCTCAGGCACGCCTTGTCGTCAATGCCGCAGCTTATACAAATGTCGATCGGGCGGAAACTGAAAAAACCCTTGCATTTGCGGTAAACAGAGACGGGCCGGAAAATATCGCTCACGCATGTAAAAAACAAAATATCCCCTTTATTCACATTTCAACCGACTATGTCTTTAACGGAGTCAAAAAACATCCCTATACGGAGGCCGATCAGGTTTTCCCCTTAGGGGTTTACGGCCACAGCAAATCTGAGGGCGAAAAAAAAATACGGTCGTACATTAAAAAACATATCATCATAAGGACATCCTGGCTCTATAGTGTTTATGGTCATAACTTCGTCAAAACCATGCTTAAACTGGGGAAAGAAAACCGCAGCCTAAAGGTTGTTTCTGATCAGTTCGGAAGCCCCACCAGCGCAGCCGATCTGGCGGAGACTGTTCTGAACATAGGCCGGAAAATACAAAAGTCCATAAAGATCGATTGGGGAACATATCACTATTGCGGTTTGGGGATAACCACCTGGAATCTCTTTGCGAAAAAAATTTTCGAAATCGCTAAGCAATATACACCGTTGAAAATAGAAACGGTTAAACCGATAAAAACCGACGAATATCCCACTCCCGCTGAAAGACCGATCTATTCAGTCCTTGACTGCAGCCTGATTGAACAAAAATTCGGCATACAGCCCAAACCGTGGGAAGAAAGTTTACACGAAACAATCGATCGGATGATGAAAAAAGAGGGTGGGTGTTAATTAAATAACTCAAAATTCGCGCCCACAATGGGGCACGGTACCGCATCTGGTGTGGGGTAAATAAAATTTTTTGGAAAAACAGTGAGGCAATCAATTTGAACCGGTATCCATAAAGTAGTCACCGTGCACAGGCACGCGATG
>CAZSON010000470.1:0-2267 GCA_964608375.1 uncultured Desulfobacter sp.
TGACGCAACAGCGGAAACTGATCCTGGAAGAACTGCAAAAGACCAACTCGCATCCAGGGGCAGATGAAATCTACGAAAGAGTGAAAAAGCGCCTTCCGCAGATCAGCCTGGGGACAGTTTATAGAAACCTTGAAATTTTATCCGAATTAGGGGAAATTCAAAACTTGGAACTGGGAGGGGGACTCAAACGATTTGACTCGAACCCAAAAAAGCATTATCATATTCGGTGTATTCGATGTGGTCGGGTTGATGATGCCCCTGTAGCCCCCTTGAAAAAAATTGAAAGCAAAATATATGGCGCAACCGTTTTCACCATCATTGGACACCGGCTTGAGTTTACCGGGTTCTGCCCAGAATGTTCTGAAAAAATTGCATTTTCTTAATTACCCAGGTACCATCATACAGCGGCCTGCTTAAAGAATTATCGACTCTTTGCGGATCGCCTCAATATTTCAAATTTTAACCATAAGACACAGTAGGATGAGAAATCGTCATAAATATTAATTTAAAAAAGGAGATTAGAAACGTGGTAAATTTAAAAGGCTCACAAACGGAAAAAAATTTGTTGACAGCATTTGCGGGTGAATCGCAGGCTCGAAATCGATACACCTATTTTGCCAGCCAGGCTAAAAAAGAGGGATTAATACAGATTTCCGAAATATTTTCGGAAACAGCCAATCAGGAAAAAGAACATGCCAAACGGTTTTTTGGATTTCTTGAGGGGGGAGACCTCGAGGTGACGGCTGAGTTTCCTGCCGGAATCATAGGTACAACCCTTGAAAATCTGAAAGCCGCCGCCGCCGGAGAACACTATGAACAAACGGAGATGTACCCCGGCTTTGCGAAAATCGCCCGGGAAGAGGGGCTCGATGCAATCGCCATGGTTTTCGAATCGATCGCCGTGGCGGAAAAACAACATGAAAAAAGATACCTTGATCTCGCATCAAATATTGAATCAGACCGTGTTTTCAGAAGAGATGCAAAGGTAACCTGGCGATGTCGAAATTGCGGCTACCTGCATGAAGGTGAAGGTGCGCCGGAACAATGCCCGGCATGTGCTCATCCGCAGGCATATTTTGAACTGCTTGGGGAGAACTATTAACGGAAAGTTTCAATTTTATCTCATGAAAGGAGAAAAAAATGGCAGAAAAACTAGAAGTATACAAATGTTCAGTATGTGGAAATATTGTCGAGGTACTCCACGGCGGCGACGGTGAGCTGGTATGCTGCGGTGAACCGATGAATCTTTTGGCGGAAAATACTGTGGATGCCGCTAGGGAAAAACATGTTCCGGTTATGGAGAAGGTCTCAGGAGGAACAAAAGTTTCAGTTGGATCTGTTCCCCATCCGATGGAGGAAAAACATTACATCGAGTGGATCGAAATCATTGCCGATGGAAAGGCATACCGGCAGTTTTTAAATCCTGGAGATGCACCTGAAACAACCTTTAACGTTGAGGCAGATCAGATTACAGCCAGAGAATACTGCAATCTGCACGGCCACTGGAAAGGATAATTCAAATGCTATCGAAAAAAATTCAGCCGGCTCTAAACGAACAGTTAAATGCCGAACTTTATTCTTCATACCTTTATCTTTCCATGTCGTCTTATTTCAAGTCGGTGAACCTGGAGGGATTTGCAAATTGGATGCATGTCCAGGCTCAGGAAGAGCTCGTTCATGCAATGAAATTTTATGACTTTATCCTCCAACGGGGTGGAAAAGTTGTTTTAAAGGAGGTGAAAGCGCCACCGACCGATTGGGATTCGGCCTTGAATGTGTTCGAAAATGCCTTACAACATGAGCAAAAAGTTACCGGCCTTATCAACCAGCTGGTCGGATTGGCATTGGCTGAGAACGATCATGCCACTCATATTTTTCTTCAGTGGTTTGTAACCGAACAGATTGAGGAGGAAGAGAACGCTGATTATGTGGTTCAGCAACTGAAATTTATGGACGGGGCAAAAGGCGGCCTTTTCATGATGGATCGTGAGCTGGCAAAAAGAGTCCTTGGTCCTCAAACAGATTCACCAAAATAGATTTCACATTCTGACGCGGTTTCATATAACTTTTAAGTTTGGACATCCGGTGTTACCGAGGAGGAGGTGATTTTTATGAACAGTTGGAAGTGCGGAAATTGTGGATACACACTGGAGGCTGATACTCCTCCGGATGAATGCCCGGCCTGCAGCGAAAAATGCGAATTTCTCAATAACACCTGCTATACCCCTGATTGTGCTGAAAATGGGGTTGACCACAGGATAGGATAA
>CAZSON010000471.1:0-2263 GCA_964608375.1 uncultured Desulfobacter sp.
ACAATGGATTGGAAAAAAACAAGCTGTGTTTTTTGCGCAAATCTCTGTGGTCTTGAGGTTCGTGTTGAGAACAATCGTATCGTTAAGGTGCGTGGGGATAAGGACAATCTTCGCAGTGAAGGTTACGTCTGCCGCAAGGGATTGAGCATCGCTTATCATCAGCACCACGCTGACCGGCTCATGCATCCATTAAAAAAGGTTGGAGAGACTTTTGAGAAAATATCCTGGGAGCTGGCCATCGCCGAAATAGCCGAAAAACTCTCCAGCATTGTAAACGAACACGGACCGCGTTCATTTGCATTGATGGGCGGCTTTACAATCGGCTGCCCATCGCAGGCGCTCTTAGCGATTAACCTGCTTCGAGGCCTGGGTTCGCAATACTCTTACAATGCCATTGCTCAGGAGTTGACCGGTAAGTATTGGATGGATGGGAAGGCCTTAGGCGACCAAAACCTTCATACCATACCTCACCTCGATGAAACCGATATGCTGTTGGCTGTGGGGTGGAATCCGATGATGAGCCACAATACACCTCAGGCGCGCCGTGTGCTTACCAAATTTAGCAAAGACCCTGATAAACTGCTTGTGGTGATTGATCCGCGCCTTTCAGAAACGGCTAAAATCGCGGATATCCATCTGCCGATCAAACCGGGTACGGATGCTCTCCTATACCGTGCCATGATCGCCATTATTCTGAATGAAGGATGGCACAACCAGGAATACATAGAAAAACACGTCAGCGGCTTTGAAACAATCCGTTCCTGGTTCACCGATTTCGATGCAAAAGCAGCCATCGAAGTTTGTGAACTGGATTATAGCAGGGTAAGAGAGGTTTGTCATCTGTTTGCGACACGAAAGTCCTGCCATCGCTGCGATCTAGGGGTTCTCATGACCCGCCACAGCACGCTCATCTCATATCTTGAATCCGTTCTTATCGCTGTCTGTGGAAGGATTGGGGTTGAGGGTGGAAATATCTTTCCCGTTGGCTTACGCAGTGCACAAGGTCGGCGAAAAGAAACCCCTGATGAACGGGAAGCCCGCTCCTGGCGCACTGTGGCAACTGATTATCCGGCTATCACCAGCATTTATCCACCGAATGTGATGCCCGAGGAGATCATGTCTGACCATCCGGACAGGCTTCGTTCGGTTATCGTAAGCGGCACCAATCCGCTGAGGTCTTTTGCCGACACTTCGGCTTATGAAGAGGCCTTCAAAAGACTGGATCTTCTGGTCACCGTTGAAATTGCTATGACCGAGACGGCCGCGCTTTCTCATTATGTATTGCCCGCCTTATCCGCCTATGAATCGTGGGACGGAAATCCTCTGATCGGGGAAGGTTTTCCGAAGATCTTTTTGCAGATGCGACCGCCCGTAGTGGAACCGGAGGGGGAGCAGATCGAAGCCGGTGAGATATTTTTGCGGCTGGCAGACCGCCTGGGACTCATTCCTGACATTCCGGATGCGCTTTATGAGGCAGCCGATAGTGGAGACCGGTTAAAGTTCAGTGCGGCTCTAATCGAATATTTACAGTTAAATCCCAAGGCCGGCAAAAGTATACCGTATATCCTTTCCAAAACGCTCGGTAAAAAATTGGGCTCAGGAAATCTGGCCTCGCTTTGGGGGCTTTTACAGAACCTGCCGTCCCAAACGCAAGAAAGGGCTGCTCGGGTGGGGTTTACTCCAGGGCCAGGGCTTGGAGAAGAGATTTTTCAGGCCATCTTAAAACATCCCGAAGGGATTTGGGTCGGTGAAGTAGACGTAGAAAAATGGGACCATTTCCAAGCCTTGGGCACGGAAGACGGTCGCATTAACCTGGATGTGCCGGAAATGAAAAACTGGATGAAAGAGATTGATCCGGCTATGGAATCAGAAACACTTAAAGCTGATGAGAAAGCCTACCCCTTCATCATGTCGTCAGGCCGGCACATGGACTATAACGCCAACACATCTTTGCGGGACCCTGCCTGGAACAAAGGGAAACGGGCATGCACGGCCATCATGCACCCGGGGGATGCCGAAGAGTTCGGTTTCAATAACGGACAGATGGTAAAGGTTACGACTGAGGCTGGTGAAGAAAGGATTGAGCTCGAAGTGACCGACTCGACTAGACCGGGCTATATTATGATACCGCATGGGTTCGGGCTGGTGATGCAGGGGAAGACATATGGCGCCAACGCCAACCGGTTGGCCAAGAACACTCACCGTGATCGGCTCGCGGGGACACCGTTGCACCGATATATTCCATGCCGGGTAGAGCCTGTCT
>CAZSON010000472.1:0-2254 GCA_964608375.1 uncultured Desulfobacter sp.
ACTTTTTACGAGTTCATCAATAATTTCTTGCTTGAATCGCTGAGAAAATTTAGATTTCTTTATCCCGTACGTACTACCTTTCAGGGTGTCAAGAAAAAACAGTTCGATCTTTCTTTTTTATTTTTACTTGACTTAATCCGTTCGTTAACTTAGAATTATTAAAGAGTTTAATGGTGTTATTAACTATTTTCTCTGTTTTATTGTCCGTTTATTTATCAATTTGGCTTTTGTTTTATCGCGAGGAGATCCTTAATCGGCCTGCGATGACAGGTTACAAAACCTTTATTAAGGTAAACACTTGTTAATTTATAGGACAAAAATAAGATGAACTGGGACTGGGAAAAATTAAAACAACAACAACAGAAAATGGGTGGCAAACCGCCCCAGATGGATGAGTTTATCGAAAAAGTTAAAAAATTTAAGTTACCAGGTAAATTCTCCGGGGGGCCGCTGATCATTTTGGTTATCATTGCAATTCTTTTCGGTTCATCAACGTTTTATACGGTCGGAGTTGATGAAGTGGGGATCATCCAGCGATTCGGAAAATACACCCGAACGAGTCAGCCCGGCCTTAATTTTAAACTTCCGGCAGGGATTGAAAAAGTGACAAAGGTTAAAGTCAAACGGGTCTACAAAGAAGAGTTTGGGTTTACTTCCACAAGGATCACCGATCGGATGCAGTATGCACCTCGGGGCGAGGGTGTAAATGTGTCGCTCATGCTGACCGGCGATCTGAATGTGGGCGTTGTCCCATGGATCGTGCAGTACCGGATCAAGGACCCATACAAATACCTGTTTAAAGTTCGAAATGTCAGAAGGCTCCTCATCGATATGAGCGAGGCGGCTATGCGGCTGGTGGTAGGCGACCGGAGCATAAATGAGGTCATCTCTAAACGGGACGAAATAGCGGTTGAGGCAAAAAGCGTTCTTCAGAAGGAGTTGGATCATGCGGAAACCGGCATTCATATCGTCACGATAGAGATGAAAAAGACCAATGTGCCGGGTCCGGTTCAGTCCTCTTTTAATGAAGTTAACCAGGCGATTCAGGAAAAAGAAAAGATGATCTACCAGGCGAAAGAGGATTATAACAAGGAGATCCCCAAAGCCAGGGGGGAGGCGGAAAGAACCATCAAGGCTGCAGAAGGGTATGCCCTCGACCGGATCAACCGTTCCGAGGGTGATGCAGCAAGATTTGTGGCGATGTATAAGGAATACGCCAAGGCAAAGGATGTGACCAAAAGGCGGCTTTACCTGGAGACCCTGCAAGAGGTGTTTCCCAAGCTGGGTCAGAAATATATCATCGATTCGGATCAAAAAAATGTTTTACCTTTTCTTAATCTAGGGAAACAGAGCGGTGTAATCAAATGAAATCCAAAAGTATCACTATTATCCTCGTTGTTATCGCCCTCTTTGTCATCTTTGCTTCTGCTTACACGGTTGATGAGACGGAGCAGGTCGTTATCACCCAATTCGGAAAGGTGGTCGGGTCTCCCAAAACCGAACCGGGACTTTATTTCAAGGTTCCTTTAATCCAAAACACCAACTATTTTCCAAAAAACCTCCTGGAATGGGATGGTGATCCCGGTCAGATCCCGACTCTGGAGAAAACTTACATTTGGGTCGATACCTTTGCCAGATGGCTCATCGTGGATCCGATAAAATTTTTCCAAACCGTCAACAATACGGTCAGAGCAATGGGACGACTGGATGATATCATCGATCCGGCCGTAAGAAATTTTATTACATCCTACCGGCTTATTGAAACGGTCCGCAAAAGCAACCGCGAGCTGGATACCCTAGAAATCGGTCTGAAAGAGGTACAAAAGGAGCAGCGCGCCACGTATAAGATCTCCACCGGCAGGGAAAAGATAACCAGAGGGATAATGCAACAGGCCCAGCCCAAACTGGCTCCTTTTGGCATTGAACTGGTCGACGTGAAAATCAAACGGATTAATTATGTGGAACAGGTCAGGAAATCGGTGTATGGCCGTATGATAGCAGAACGGAAACAGATTGCAGAAAAATTTCGATCAGAAGGAATGGGAGAAGCCCGTAAGATTCTGGGGGAAAAAGAGCGGGATTTAAAACAGATCACTTCGGAAGCATACCGAACCGCCCAGGAGATTAAGGGGAAGGCCGATGCAAAAGCAACGATAATATATGCCGAAGCCTATGGAAAAGATCCTGAATTTTATTCATTTATCCGGACACTTGAAATTTACGGCAAGGCGTTAGATAAAAACAGCACCCTTGT
>CAZSON010000473.1:0-2250 GCA_964608375.1 uncultured Desulfobacter sp.
GATCCTTTCTCACCTCGCATTAAACTGGTTTTTTAACTATGGATGACTCGGCAAGCAGATAGTTATCCGGACCCAGGCCCCTTCTTTGCTCTCCACTTTAACTTTACCGCCGTGAAGCTGGATAATTCTCTTCACAATGGTCAAGCCCAACCCGGCACCACCGTATTTGAGGGACCTCGATTTTTCCACCCTGTAAAACTGCTCAAATATCTTGTCCAGATCGGAGGCTGGGATGCCCGCTCCCGTATTGATCAACTTAAGATTGACGTCGCCATCCGCATCCCTTGCCTCCAGTCCTATCCAGCCGCCTTCTTGGTTGTATTTGACGGCATTGTCCAAAATATTGGAGAGCGCCCTGATAAGCTTCTCGGGATCGCCATTGATGGTTAGATTTTTAGGGATGTGCACGTCTATGCGGATATTGCGCTCGCCCGCAAAAAGTCTATAATCCTCCAGCAGAGATTCAATAAGATTTGTTAAATCGACAACTTCGGACTTGACGGTTTCTGATATTTCCAGAGCTGACAGGTTCAATATATTCTTAACAAGCCGCTCCATACGCAATACCTGCTCGTTTTGCCGGAGCAGGCTCTGCCTTAAGGAGGCCGGCAAACATTCTCGATTGCCGGAAAGGACTTCATCAATGGATAGACGCAACATCGTAAGCGGCGTTTTCAATTCGTGGGATGCATCCACCAGCAGGCGCTTCTGTCTCTGGAAGGAATATTGCAGACGATCAAACATCTGATTGATGGTCCGGGAAAGTTCATTGAACTCGTCACGGCCGGCACCAACCGGTATCCTCCGATCGAGGCTCTTTTCGTTGATATCCCGTGCCAGGTCGTTAATGACGCCAATCGGTTTCAAGATCATGCCGGCAACAAAATAACTGATAGCGAGCAAAAGCATCGTGGAAAAAGCCAGCCCGCTAACAAGACCGATAAGGATATCCCAGATTGCCTCTTCCAGTTTTTCCACGGGTCTGCCGATCTGAAGAATCAAAGACCTGCTATCAAGAGTGAGACTTATAGCCCTGACCCGAAAGGTCACTTCATTACGCCGATCCTGTCCCAAATTGATTTTTCTCTTTGAAATGATTGTGCTGACCGTAGCCTTGGATGCCGGCTTCATCAGTGGAATGTCAACAAATGATGCCAAATAAGATCGGTAAAGCGTCTTTTTTGAGCTCTGGTCATAAATTTTGAGCCAATAGTTGCCCCTTTCAACGAACGGCGGAATGGCAGGCGGCGATCCGAGTTTTTTCTGCCCCGTCAGGATCACCGCGGCAGCCCTGCGGGCGGTTGCCGCCAGTTCCGAATCAATAACCCTGAACGGCTGCTCCAGCATTTCCCAAAATACAAGGCCGGAAAACACCAGGCTGGCCAGAAAACCGGCCCCGGCAATCAAGAGCATTATCTTTTTCCGAATAGTCATTCGCCCTCGTCCCTGATAATGAATCCCACACCCCGGATGGTGCCGATAATTTCACCGTCACCGCTATCGCCAATTTTTCGGCGAAGATTCTTGATATGGACATCAATGAAGTTGGACATGCTAAACGGATCGAAATCATCTCCCCAAACGTGTTCCGCCAGGTTGAATCGGGAAACCGCCCGATTCTTATTGTACAGAAGAAACTCCAGGATAGAAAACTCCTTGGGGGTCAATTCCGCCGGATGCTCCCCTTTTGTTACCTCACGACTGATGGTGTTAAGGCGTATGTCCCTGACTTGCAGCACAGAATCAATCTGATTGCCCGATCGTCTTAACAATGCACGAATCCGGGCCAAAAGCTCGGCCATTGAAAAGGGCTTGCCAAGGTAGTCGTCGGCTCCCGTATCGAGACCCTCAATTTTGTCGCCCACCTCCGCTTTTGCCGTCAACATCAGAACCGGCGTTTTAAGCTCCGCCTGGCGGATTTCCCGTAAAACCGAAAGTCCATCAATTTTCGGCATCATGATGTCCAAAATGATAAGATCAAAAGGTGCAGTAAATACCTTCTCCAAGGCCGTTTCACCGTCTGTTGCCGTTTCGATCATGTAGCGTTGATCTTTGAGCGTGCGCCGGAGTTCTTCCAGAAGCTGTGAGTCATCGTCGGCGATTAGAATTCTCATAGTCCTTAATCTTCCATTAAAATGTCAAAAAAAAATTGCTCTCCCAATTACCGAACTGATGTGCGGTATCTTTCTACGATCTCTTTGCAAGTCAGATATTTGTAAATTTTCTCATATTGATCAATAGTTAGTTCAA
>CAZSON010000474.1:0-2249 GCA_964608375.1 uncultured Desulfobacter sp.
GCTTCAATCGTTGCATAGTTCATTGAAAAAACTGTGAACTGTGAACCGACAACTATGAACGGTTACTAATATGATTTTTAAACTCGTTAGACAACCGCAATTTTAATCGGAGGCAGATCAGAATGCGCGAGGAAGAATTGACCCGGGAAGGATGGGAAAAGCATTCGACAAATGACGAACCGCGGCTTTCTGAACTGGCTGAGATGTACAGAGAACTCGATTTTGAGGTTCACCTTGAACCGTTTCATCCGGAAGAAAGTGAGGAGTGCACGGAATGTATGAAACTTTCACCAGATAAATACAAAACCATTTATGTGCGAAAAAAGAGCGCTGTTTAAACTACTCCACTCAAGTTTCGCACCTCCGATGGGACCTCGGTGCCGCATCCGGTGTGGGGTAAATAAAATTTTTTGGAAAAATAATGCAGCAATCTATGTGAACCGGAATCCATAGAGTAATCAACCGTGAACAGGCACGCGAAGGTCCGGTTATTTACTTTGATATCAGTTGCTTTGAGCCTCGTATGATTATTTCAGGGATTGTGCCGTGGTCAACAGCATTTATCACTAATTTTTTCCTGAAAAATTTCTTTTTACCCTATGCCTGATGCGGCTTTGCTCAAAATGTCAGGTGCGAAACTTGAGTGCTCCATCTTTCATGAAAGTTGAAAACCTTTCTCATTAAAAAGCGTCAAACAAGCATCGACAACGTCCTGGTCGTACAGAATGCCGCTTTTTTGTGCGATCTCTTTTAGTGCAGCATCAATACCCAGAGCCGGCCGGTAGGGCCGGTGTGATGCCATGGCCTCCACAACATCGGACACACAGACTATTCTTGCTTCCAGAAGGATCTCTTCACCCGACAGCCCCAACGGGTATCCGGAACCGTCAATATTTTCATGATGCTGATACGCAATTTGGGCCACCGGCCACGGAAATTCAATTTTTTCCAGTATGTTGTAACCTTCCCGGGCGTGATTTTTAATCAGTTTAAATTCGGTTTCGGTTATTTTTCCGGGCTTTGAGAGAATTTCAGTCGGTACCGATATCTTGCCCAGATCATGGATAACGCCGGACATGTAAATTCCTTCGATACGTTCTTTTGAAAGTCCCATCTCTTCTGCTATTGCCCGGGCAAGATCCGCCACACGCTGCTGATGACCGGCGGTATACGGGTCTTTTTTTTCGACAATCATCGACACAACCTGAATCGTACCTTCCATCGATTTTTTTATATTCGACAGGCTCTGTTGAAGCTGTTTCTCTATCTGCTTTCTGTCGGTGATGTCGCGCAAAGAGACAAGGTAAGCAGCTTTCCCCTCCCACTCGGTTTCAGACAACTGTGCCTCCACTGTCCGTATATCGCTACCCTTTGAAATTATTTCAATTTCTGTTGTTTCTCCTGTCATCAGGGGAAAACCGAACGATGTACCCAAAAGTTTTTCTCTTTTCTTATCAAAAAGCGCTTCACCTGCCGAATTAACAAAACGCACGATCCCATCCTTGGTTACAATTACGATACTGTCGGAATTTTCTTCTATAATATTTTTGTACTTTAACTGTGTCTCCCTCAGCTCACGATTTTTCTTTATGAAATCTTTCTCCAGTTGAGCAATTCGACTCTTCAGGTCCAGGCTATCTTTCTCAAGATTGAACTCGCGCTTTAAAAATGCGTTATGAACAACATGGAGAAGTTCATCCCGTTTAAACGGCTTGGAGAGGTAATCAAAGGCGCCAAATTCGCCGACTGTCTGTTTCAGAGTCTTAAAATCCGAATATCCGGTCGTGATCAGAACCTCGATATTGGCATCGATCTGCTTAATTCTTTTTAGCGCTTCAATTCCGTCCATCACCGGCATTTTTATATCCAGAATGGCCACATCGACAGGGAAATTTTGTACAACCGCCAATGCTTCTTCCCCATTGCATGCCTGAAATATTGTGTAGCCTTCAACTTCAAGCATCTGTTTGAGCAGATCGCAGAGATCCTGCTGGTCATCAGCCACCAATATATTCTTCTCGGTCATTTCTGTTTTCCCTCGTCTAATTCGTATTCAGAATCTCTCTCAGTTTGTGTGATAGATTCTTCAAACTGAACGGTTTCTGGATAAAGCCGTTGCAGCCGCGGTTTAAGATCTCCTTTGCCGGGCCGTTGATACTGTAACCGCTGGAAAGAAGCACCTTGATATCAGGATCGATTTCTTTTAGCCTGTCATAGGTTTCGCCGCCGCTCATCTGCGGCATGATCAT
>CAZSON010000475.1:0-2247 GCA_964608375.1 uncultured Desulfobacter sp.
CGAACAGATAACTCTTGCGCATCTTGCCATTGATATCGACTTTGGGGCCGTGCAGTAGAGTAGGAGATGGACGCCGTGCTTTCTCGCAAAAGTCGGTTTTCCATCTCCTCTCTCCGAACCGGACGTGCACCTTTCGTTATGCATCCGGCTCTCCAGAAGTCAGAGCAAAATCAGGAGGTTTCATCCAACCCCGCTTGAACCTTTTGACCGGAAGGTAGGCCATTAAGTATTGTTCCTCAAGGCCGTCCCGCCAGACTTTAGATCCGGGGAAATTGCGGCTGGTCGTTCGTCGAGCCATGAGTTCCCGCCGACCGGATTTCGGATGTTTCTTTACCATCCAGCGCCAGAGACGATCCCTGACATACCAGTCCTGACTCGAAAAAATCACTTTGGCTCCTGTACAGAACCGATAAAAATGACCCCAGCCTCGCAAGATTGGATTCAGATCCCGAAGGA
Organism: uncultured Desulfobacter sp.; assembly: GCA_964608375.1. GTDB lineage: Bacteria > Desulfobacterota > Desulfobacteria > Desulfobacterales > UBA2156 > UBA2156. Next base: position 457 of record CAZSON010000475.1, read on the forward strand.
TTTCCGCCAGAGACTTTCTGATTGTTGAGCGTTTAGTGAGCTGCTTCATCCTGTAGCGAAGATCTTTTACCTTAACTTTTGGAATTTCAATTCGTGGTGTCCATCCATAGCGTTCGTCCCATTTCAATCGAATATGGTGCCCGAGAAAGTCAAAGCCTGTTGTCAGCGCTGTGATTTTAGTTTTCTGTGAGGATAGCGTTAGCTTCATATGTATCTTGAGAAATAACTCCAGGTCGTTCTTTTCTTGAAGAGCTTCTTCATAGCTACCATGTACCAATATCACAAAGTCATCGGCGTATCGGATCGGGAAAAAGACTGGGCGGCCTGCTGTCCTGTCAGAGTTTCGCACTCTTGTTGCTGCTATAATTCCATTGCTTTTGCGATGTTTTCGGATTTTCCTCTGGTGATTGACCCAGCGTTCGTACTTTTCTTCAATCACTCCCAGTGCAATGTTAGCCAGGAGCGGGGATATAATACCCCCTTGTGGAGTGCCAATATCCGTGCGGATAAATTGATTTTCTGCAAGAACTCCCGCTTTCAAAAATTGTGTGATCAAGCGATTGACTTTTCGGTCCGAAACCCGGGATCTAATCCGGTTCATTAGGAGATGGTGATCAATGTTATCAAAACAACCTTGTATGTCACCTTCTATCGCCCATTGGTAGGGGGTAGACCGTCGTTTTCCGTCTTCTGCTTTAGCTCGTGGTCTTATCGTCATTCGAATATGTTCCAGGGCACCGTGGCAGCTTCTTCCGGGTCGAAACCCATAAGAAACATGCCAGAATCGAGCCTCGAAAATCGGCTCCAGAATCTGTTTTGCCGCGCATTGGATAACGCGGTCTTTTACAGTGGGAATACCCAGGGCGCGGAACTTCCCCGGCTCTCCGGGTTTAGGTATCAACCGCCTCTTTGAAGGGCAGGGACGATACTTGCCTAAACGAAGTTCATTCCTGATTCCTTTTATAAAGGGTATGACACCTGGTTCCCGGCAGAGACTTGCCACCGTTTTCCCATCGACTCCTGATGTCCGTTTGCCCTTATTACGGGCTACTGTTGACCAGGCACACCGGAGATTTCGTTCATCGGTCACCCAATTCCATAAGTCCCGGTATGTTCCGACAGGATTTTCCTGACTCCACCGATACAACTTCTTCTGAACGCTGAGTAGCCAAGCCCGATCGGCTTGATGATCCGAGTCCACAGATCTTTCCTCCGTCATAGGAAGTGCATCGACCTCTTGCCTCCCTTCGCCCTGTATGCGGCTTTCCCGCACGCCGACTACTACGGAGGCTCCGCCCCTGTGATCACCCATCTCCGGTCACCGCGGCTAGCCTGTTTCCGCCACAGGCAGGTGTCACAGGTTCCCATGTTCCGATTCCCGACCTTTGAGCCCTTAGGTGGCATACTTTACCCCTGGCGACACTGGACGGAAGGATAGGTGGAGTGACCTTCCATCTGAAGCGATATTCGCTCCAACCAGTTCGGAACAGCCAGCCGGACCGGATCTCGCCGCAACCTCTCGTCTCCGCTGAGACATAACAAGAGGTGCAGAGTAAATACAGAGGCTTCTGACGCATGCTTTGTTGTCTCACCATAGGCTCTGTGGTAGCCCGGCATGTGGTCAGTGGCCCACATCCTGTACATTTAAGGCTGCTCTGCTCATTTAATTTCATCGGCGGTACCCGATAAAACTTCGCAGCCCCCTTCAAATCAATCTCCTCCGTTGATTTGGACATATTCATGCCGGTCAAGAATCGGCAAGCATTTATATAAAACGCCGTCATGGCGCAC
>CAZSON010000476.1:0-2243 GCA_964608375.1 uncultured Desulfobacter sp.
AATTTGGTTGGGATAAAGAGCTTGGTTTGAACCTCAAGTTTGAATGGCTGACCCAAAGCGGCCCATCGATCCAAGCGCTGGCTAACGGCTCGTTGGACACTGTGAACACCTGCGTCGTCTGCAACTATCCTTTTTATGAGTCAGTGCCCGAAATGAAGAACTTTCTGACTGTAAATCAATTTAAAGGTTTTGTTGTGATCGGTCGCCAGGGCAAATCGAGATCATACCAGGAGGTTCTGGCTGAACTGGGCGATGCGGAGCAAGCTAAAAGAGCAACGATCGCGCAATTCAAAAACAAGACATTCCCCATCTATCTGGCTAACTACCAGCCGCTGTTGACCGCAGTTCTGGAACAGGCGGGCTTGAAGTTTGAAGATGTAAAGACTATAAATTTCGCGGATGACGAGAAAGCTGCATTGGCAACGATCGGTGGTACTGGCGATTTCTATATCGGTGGATTACCGTCAGAGATCAACGTGCTGATGAACCACTCTGATGAGTTCAAACTTATCGGAGGATCCGAAATACTTGGACCGGCCGGTTTGTGGTACAGTAATGTGGCATCTTCAGAAAATTGGCTGTCTAAAAACAAAGAAGCGGCATTGCGAATCATGGCCATGTCCTACCGTTATAACCGCTATGTCCGGGAAGACATTGCTTCAATCCTGCCTATTGTGGTGAAAGCAATGAATGCACACTCCGGAGTGGCAACAGATCTAAAGTCGCTGCGATTCATCTTCGATAACTTCCTCGAATTTCGCACTTACCAACAGGACGCAACGACTACCTACAGCCCGGAATCACCGCTATTCTGGGAAACCTCCGCTAAATACTATGTTGAGAAATCAAAAGAACTACCTAAAGGAGCGGATTACAAGCTACAGAACCCACTCAATTCGTGGTTTGAAAAGTTCCTTAAACGCAAAGACTTGCTTAAATGGGTAGATAAGCCGCTCAAATAACCCATGCGCGGAATTTTAGGAGTGAGACCTGGTTGTATCAAACCGGGTCTCCAAATCCCTATATCTGCGGGACCCACCGTCATTGGGGCTTGCCGGCAGCATTTAAAGTGAAAAAACAAGCTAATTGCTGGAGAAATTTATGACACATCAAAGTTTTGTTACCTACGACGAAATAACAACACAAACGACAGCCTGGATGGAAGCTGTACGCATTGTTAACGGTAATGCAGCTAAAATCAAACAACTTGATTTAAAATCTTACCGGCAAGTTATATTTATTGGATGCGGCAGCACATATTATCTTGCCTTATCTGCTGCTTCCATTTTTCAATCAATGACCCATGTTCCTTCCCGGGCTTTGCCTTCATCGGAATTATTATTTTTCCCGGAAAGTGTATATTCTGATGGGAAGGTTTTGTTGGTTGCAATTTCAAGATCAGGAATAACCTCGGAAACACTGCGCGCCGTTGAGGAGTTTAAAGCGAAATATAAGGGTGATGTAATCGTAATTACCAACCACAGCGATTCACTTCTTTTCCCACTGGGAGATATCAGAATTTCAATCAATGCCGGACAGGAAATCAGTGTTGCTCAAACAAGGTCGTTTGCATCGATGTTTGTCGCGGTCACAGCGATGTCTGGCTTGTTGGGATCCCAAAATGATTTTGATCAATATACGGATGTCCTTAATGATTCGGGAAACCATCTCATAAAAAAATACCGAAATTTAGCTGAAGAATACGGGATGGATCATAATATCAATCAAGTCTTTTTCCTGGGGAGCGGTCTAAGGTATGGATTGGCGTGCGAGGCGAGCTTAAAGTTAAAAGAAATGAGTCAGACTGTGACTGAGCCGTTCCATTTTTTTGAATTTCGCCATGGGCCAATCTCCATGGTAGGTAGCAGTACACTGGTTATTGGATTGATGTCGAAAAGTGCTTTTGATCACGAAATGGGCGTCATTATGGAGGTTCAGAATTTGGGTGCTCAATCGATAACAATTGGAGAAGAACGTTCCGATATTAAATTCAACTCAGGTCTGCCGGAAAGTGCGCAGGGTGTGTTATACTTACCGATCTTACAACTTCTCGCCTATTATCGTGCTGTCGGTTTTGATAAAAATCCCGACGAACCGCGCAACTTGACAGCAGTTGTAGAGTTGAACATTGATAAATAGTATCAAAAAATTAACTGTAAATTGCGAATTGAAGTTATAGGAAGGTAAATGATGCAGTTTGATGTCGTCGTTGTCGGGGAAATCAATGCAGATTTAATTCTTAG
>CAZSON010000477.1:0-2229 GCA_964608375.1 uncultured Desulfobacter sp.
CATGGATAGAAAATTTCTGCTGATTATACTCATACTATCGGTTGTGACAATCCCCTTTGGCACGCATGCAGCGGCACAGGATGCCGAAGGCCTGGTGAAAGCCGGCTTCGATTATTTTCGTGGCAGGACATCTGTATCGCTGGTCGACATGATGGTTCATCGGGCTGGCTGGGAGAGGGCGCTGACCATCAAAGCCTGGACAAAAGGAAAGGACCGGAGTCTCTTTCGAATCGTGGCGCCGCCTAAAGACAAAGGTAACGGCACGCTGAAAAAAGGCCGCGAGATGTGGCTGTACAATCCGAAGATAAACCGGGTGATCAAAATCCCGCCTTCCATGATGTCCCAGGCCTGGATGGGATCCGATTTTTCGAACAATGACCTTGCAAAAAGCGACAGCCTGATCAGGGACTACCGGCATCAGATTGTAGGTACCGAACGGCACGAGGGGAAAAAGGTTTATATTATCAAATCCATACCAAAACCCTCGGCGCCTGTGGTCTGGGGGATGCAGCGGCTCAAAATCCGCGAAGATCTGATCTTTTTGGAGCAGGTGTTCTATGATGAGGATCTGCAGCCGGTGAAGGCCATGACCACCGGGGATATCCAGATGCTGGGCGGCAAATTATTTCCCCGGAAATGGAAGATGCAAAAAACCGGAGCGGAGAATGGGTATACTCTGCTGGTATACAGGGAATTGTCTTTTGATCCACCACTGCCCGAAAGGGTTTTCAGCCTGACCACTTTAAGGACATCCATGCGATAAAAGATGGCGAGCATCGATACCAAAATGGCCTGGCGCAACATCTGGCGCAATCCGAGACGGTCGATCCTGACGATGTCGGCCGTGGCCTTTGCCACCCTGCTGCTGATTTTTATGCTGTCGTGGCAGTTCGGTTCGTACGAAACCATGATAGATTCTGTCGTTAGGATCCATACCGGACATTTCCAGATTCAGGCCAAAGGGTTTAACGACAAAAGGAGTATCCGCCTGGTAGTGTCTGATCCGGAAGCGGTCGGGAAGATCCTGGACAGGCATCAAGAAGTGAAGCACTATACTTTCCGAGCCGGCGCGTTCGCATTGATTTCCTCCAAAAAGCGAACGTACGGGGCCATGATCGTGGGCATCGATCCAGAAAAAGAACGGTTCGTTTCAACACTAGGGCAGCTGATCCGAGAAGGAAGCTATCTCGCTTCGGACGACGGACCACAAGCGTTGGTGGGGAGACTTCTGGCAGAAAGACTACATATCGAATTGGGAAGTGAATTGGTCATTCTCGGCCAGGGCCGCGACGGTTCGGTGGCGGCAACGGTCGTAAAGATCAAGGGGATCTTCAGTTCGGGTCAGGACGCGTTCGATCGCTCGGTGATCCATATTCCGCTCGGCTTTTTTAATGATGTTTTTACCATGCGTGGGGCTGTGCATGAAGTGGTGGCCGTGATCGGATCACTCGGAGACCTGCCGCAGATAAAACGGGCCGTAAACAATGTCTTATCCGGGATGCCGCAGAAATATCCTCTGGTTGCTCTGGACTGGAAAGAACTGATGCCCGGGTTGATTCAGGCGATCCACATGGATCTGATCAGCGGGTTCATCTTTTATATCATCCTCATTGTTGTGGTCGCTTTCAGCATCATGAACACGTTTCTGATGGCTATTTTCGAACGTATCCGGGAGTTTGGCGTGTTAATGGCGATCGGCACTACACCTGGCCGTCTGACCAAACTGCTTCTGGCCGAGTCGATCACGATGACCCTCATCGGTATTCTGTTTGGCATTTTCATAGGGAGCATCATAACCTGGTATTTCCAGGTTTATGGACTGGTCATCTCTGGGGCATCCGAATTGCTGGGCGCCTATGGCTTGCCGGAAAAGATGCACCCGCAGCTCTCAATCCTTTCGGTCGGTATCGGCGCGGGTGTGGTATTGGTGATCACCCTTTTGGCCGCACTCTACCCAGCGCTGAAGGTGGGCCGGTTGCGGCCGGTGGAGGCGATGCGCCATGCGTGAGGTACCGGGTGCAATGGGAATAAAGGAGATTTGGCCGTGTATCTGCAATTAGGATGGCGGAATATCTGGCGAAACCCGAGACGAACCGGGGTCATACTGAGCGCGATCGTCATCGGGGTTTGGAGCATGATCTTTCTGGGAGCGCTGATGCGGGGGATTACCGATCAGATGGTGCGAAACGGCATTGCGACCCTCACCGGGCATATCCAGATCCACCACAG
>CAZSON010000478.1:0-2223 GCA_964608375.1 uncultured Desulfobacter sp.
ATAATTTCTTATCGAAACAGTTCAACATGACCTGGTAGCAATCAATGTTACGGAGATTTAAAAATGGCCAATGCACTGGAAAATGTTAGAGTACTCGATCTGACACAGTTGGAAGCCGGACCAAGCTGCACCGTGCATCTAGCTTACCTTGGGGCGGAGGTAATCAAAATTGAAAAGCCGATTGTCGGTGAACGAGGTCGCACTCTGTTTCTTGGAGAAGGGGAAGAGGGAGATTGCTGGTATTTTCTGATGTTAAATGCCAATAAGAAGAGTGTCACTTTGGATCTGAAAAACGACAAGGGTATAGAAATATTTAAAAAAATGGTGAAACTAGCTGATGTAGTGGTGGAAAATTTTTTGCCGGACACAATGAACAGACTGGGTCTGAGTTACGCAATCCTCCAAAAAATCAACCCGAGAATCATCTACGCTTCGCTCACAGGTTATGGATTATCCGGGAAATATCGGGATTACCCTTCCTTTGATATCATTGCCCAGGCCATGGGCGGGGCGATGAGTTGCAATGGATACCCCGATCGCACTCCTGTTCGATGTGGTCCCTCCATTGGAGATGTTGGAGGAGGAATGAATCTCGTTATAGGTATTATCGCTGCTTTATATAATCGTGAAAAAACGGGGAAGGGTGAATTCGTCGAGGTATCCCTTCAGGATTCAATTGTCAACCTTTTACGTTCAGCCTACCAGGCGCACTACCATTCAGGGAAACCGATTCCACGGCTTGGAAGCCGTTATGCCGGTCTCTGCCCATGGGATACCTACCCGGCAAAGGACGGATATGTGGTTATCGGGGCGATTATCCTTGAGCAGTGGGTGAATCTTTGTAAAGTGGTAGGCAGAAGCGAAATGGCACACGCTAAAGGGTTTGAACGTAGTGCAGACCGTTACTGGAAGCACAGGGATGAGGTGGATAAGATGATTACGCACTGGACTTCCGGCAAAGAAAAAAAGGAGGTCATGGAAAAACTTATTTCAAATGGGATTCCTTGCGGGATGGTTATGGACAGCGATGAGCTTTTAGAAGATCCCCATCTTTTGGAAAGGAAAATGATCGTGGAAACTACGCATCCTGAAAAAGGCCCTTTTAAGCAATTGGCATGTCCGGTCAAACTCAGGCATACCGAAACGACAATCACTTCTGCACCGCTGTTGGGACAGAATAACCAAGAAATCTACAGCCATCTTCTGGGGTATACTAAGGATCAGCTGTTAAAATTGGAAACTGAAAAAATTATATAGAAAGCAACAGGCAATGCGTTTTATGCTTCATTTAAAGAATATGAGGGGAATATGAAAAAAGTTATTCTTACCTGTCTATTGTTTCTACTACTTTTTCCTGTTCATAATGTTTTCAGCGCTTCCTACCAAAAAGCTGAAATGTTCTACGAACACGGCTTGGTAAGAGAATCAAAAGCGGAGCTGATTAACACAATATTCAGCAATGCATCGATTACCGAAAAGGCACAAGCTTATTATCTGCTAGGTTTGATTGCATACACGGAAAACAAAATCAGCACAGCTCTGAAGTCGTGGCGAGAACTTGTCACAAAATATCCTGAGGCCAAAGAAGCGAAATTAATTAAAGATCGGATTAAAGAACTTGCTGAGATAATTGACGGTATTGAAAAAGAACCTATTAAAAACGCGGTTGCTCAATTATATTTAAATCATGGAGATTTTTGGTCTAAAGGAACCGGTTATAGATTTAAAATCGACACGATTTTTATGCCTCATGTTGAAGCAGCGGTTAAATGGTATGATAAAGTCATCCAAGAATTTCCGAATTCATCGGCATCTCGTACTGCATACAAAGGAAAAATGCGCACGCTGTTGGGCTGGAAAGAATATGGAAACAGTTATGGCATTTTACATAGTTTTTCAATGTACATGCCGCAGTTGCTGGAAACATTTAACCAATTTGAGAGAGAATATCCAAATGCATCAATATTGCAGACTTTTCGATACCAAATTGCTCAGGCCTACTGGGATAATAAAAATTGGAACAAATCGAAGGAATGGTTGAATTTGATCATTAAAAAAGCAGGCGTGAAGGACAGTTTCTATAAGGATTCAGCAATGAGAAGATTGAAGTGGTTCAGAAAAAGCAAAGCGTCAGATGAAGCAAATGAAATGCGATAGGGAATTTAAGCAAAACGCTTTGAGAAGTTGCGGGCTATGGTGAAAGATTGGTATATTATCCGTTTA
>CAZSON010000479.1:0-2219 GCA_964608375.1 uncultured Desulfobacter sp.
GGTTACGCCGACCGGCGAGGTTTTAATTACATGTTCGTGTAATTGTTGAAGCGCATTCGGATCTGCATCCCCTTTAATCTTTAGGTTTGCTTTATGAGGATGATATCTGAAATTTAAGGTTGACATCGATACTACAGGGTGGTAAAAACTGGGCACGCTTTTTATCGCCAAACTCAGAGGAGATAATAAAATGACGAAGAAATCTTTTGATTTTATGGAGGGTCTCACAAAAAAAGAGCTTGTTGAACTCGATTCATGTACCCGATGTAATGAATGCCTTGCCTGGTGTCCGGTACAGGATGTCACAGACGATCCTTCCATATCGCCTCCCGCGAGAATACACGCTTACAAGGGTTTTGTCGAGCGGACTCATACGCTGAAAGGGAAATTGTTTTCATCGGGGAACGTAACCGTTGAGGAGCTGAAAGATTTTAAGGATTCATTATGGAAATGCGCCCTTTGCGGTACCTGCGGCGAGGTCTGCACGGTCGGAATTGATACCAAGAAGCTGTGGTGGAGCGTTCGTCGTAAACTGGCAGAATCCGAAGTCGGTTGCCCTGAACCGCTTGAAAAAGGACCGTTGCAAAATTACCATAAATTCCGATCCCCTTTTCCGTTTCCCCTCGCCGGGAAATATAAAATTTGGATGCCGGATGATATCAAACCGGCTGATAAAGCCGAGATCGGTTATTATGAAGGATGCGGATGTACGTGGGATGCACCTCAAATGGCCGAAGGAGCGGTCAGACTGCTCAGCGCGGTCGGGCCATTTACAATGCTTGATCCGGACCAGTCGTGGTGCTGTGGTTTTCCCCAACTTACCGGCAGTGGTGAATGGAGTGTAATGGCCGAACTGGTAAATCATATGGTAAAGGCCATCACAGATAAGGGTATCAAACGGTTTGTCATCTCGTGTCCCATGTGCCTTGATATCGTTAAATACCTCTGGCCGTATTTTTATGGAGAAGAACTCCCATTTGAACCTCTGGCCACAGTCGAACTTTTAGCTGAATGGGCCGAAGAGGGTAAATTAAAATTTACAAAACAGATCGAAGAAACCGTAACCTATCATGACCCCTGTGCAATGGCCAGACCCTTCATGGGTAAACCTATTCTTGATGCACCACGAAAGCTTTTGGGCAGCATCCCCGGGATAAAATTAGTCGATATGGATAGACACGGCAAACTGAGCAGATGCTGCGGTGGCTCCGGCGGTACGAGGGCGGTGAGCTCGGACATTTCCGCGAAGATCGCAAAGGAATTATTTCTCGAAGCCAAGGGAACCGGCGCCGATACCATGCTAACCAATTGTCCGGTCTGCTACCTTAATCTCGCCACCCGAACCCATGCCGCGCCCAATTCCGTGGTCGAGGAATGGCGAAAATATGAAGATCCGCTTAAAGTAAACGATACCACCCAATATTTGGCAGCATTACTGTGAGATGAGGAGAAAATATGCAACTTTGTAAAGTACATATTGAAGGTTTTACAGCCGATGAAAAAGAAGTATTGGATATGATGTTTTTCCATCCTTTCGATAAGCTCGAGGAATATGATGGAAAGTTGATCATGAATTACGGCAGTGGACAAGTCTGCCCGGGAACCAACGATTTCGCAGAAGATTGCAGGAGCTGCAGGTATGTTCCCTTTGTGGTCAGAAAAATATTAAAAAGACAGGAGAACTTTACATTCGGTGAAAAACCCAAAAGCATAAAAGGGGATGAAAATGGTAACTGAATTTTGGAATATACCCAAGGGATTGATCAGCGTATTTTATCTGTTTGCCTTTGTAACGGTTATTATTTTTATTTTAGGATTTTGGGATAAAATGCGGATATGGAGCAAAGGGATGGATGCAGATCAGGAGCTGAAAGGCATGGGCCCTGCCGGGTTTATTTGGCTGAGCATCAGCAAGTTTTTCTCTTCCGACTGCCTGTTTGCAAAACGCCTTTTTCCAAGGAGCTTTATCAGAGGGTTGATGCTCGTAGGGATAATGTGGGGTTTTACTCTGCTTTTTTTAGGGACGGTAGGCAGAAGTGTAAACTACTATATGTTCCAGTTTCTGCATGGCGGTATTTGGCTTCTTTTTTCTCTGGTTCTCGATATTGCCGGCATCGTGCTCCTGGTCGGCATCGGCTTCGGATTATACCGTAAGTATATCGGCAAACCGGAGCGGATGGTCAAAAGCACCCAGGACGGGATCCTGCTATCGCTTCTTT
>CAZSON010000480.1:0-2215 GCA_964608375.1 uncultured Desulfobacter sp.
ACATGCTCCGGTGTATAGATCGGCTCAATAGGTAGACCCGAAAGCGTCTCAAATTGCACATCCCGTTCATCGCTGGCCTGATAGGTCTCCCTGAGCCATTTCTCCCTTTTGCTGCGGATGGTTCCGATTGCTTTTTGGTTGAATAAATTTGACATTCTTTTCCCTTTTTTCGTATAGGACAGATTCAGAACCTAGATTATTTGTAAAAATTTCAGCATCACTTCCCAGCACTTTTTGAGAAGTTACATTTTCTATAATTTCTTTACATTATTTTCTAAGCAAGTTACAACTCGTATATATCGTTCACGAAGAGAAATTCATCTGGAAGAGAAAATAATCGTAACTTTAGGAAATTAGGCAATGCCGATATACGAATACCAAGCTGTAGACCCAAAAGATGCCTGTGATCACTGCCGATATGGCTTTGAGGTTTTTCAGCAGATCAGTGAAGCGCCGCTTTTAACCTGCACCTTTTGTAACCGGCGCGTTAAAAAAATCATCTCCTGGTGCCACTCGGCTGTGATGGAAAAATCCGAAGAACAGACCCGGGTGGAACATAAGGTAAAAGAGTACGAAAATTCGGGGATGTGGAGTCATGCCGCTGAATTGGCTGATAAACATTCTGAAAAAACAAAGGACAAAGGACTTAAGGTAAGAGCGCTTGAAGATTACAAAAAAGCAGGGTACGACCCCGGTTTTTTATCCAAACACGCAAAACTCAATGACGATTGACAGTTCAGAAAACCCGGAAGTTAGTTACCGTATAGCTCCTTTACCTTGCTTCTATCCGGCAAACCGCTCTCAAGGAGTGGAAACTCCGATATAAATTCGACATATTGAGGTTTTTTAAACCTTGCAATTCGAGAGCCTACAAAATCAATCAGATCCTGTGGATCGAGGGACTCTCCTTCTTTTAGCTGGCAAACCGCCTTGATCCCCTCCTTCCATTTGGGATCCGGTACGCCGATTACGACCGTCTTTTCTATGGCAGGGTGTTCAAGAATCACCTTTTCCACCTCGGCCGGATAGACATTTTCACCGCCGGGTTTGATTAAATCCTTCTCCGGTTTTCGCCCCGCATACCAGAGAAAACCGTCTTCGTCAAAACGACCCAAATCTCCGGTATGATGCCACCCGCCCCTGAAGGTATAGGCATTATCTTCCGGAAGATTCCAGTAGCCTTTGAAAACCATCGGTCCCTTTACGGCAATCTCCCCTACCTCGCCCAGCGGTACCTGCTGATCGTAATCATCCACCAGTCTCACCACGGTAAGGGGCAACATTTGACCCGCTGAACCCGGCCGGTCGTTATAGGCACAAAAGGTAATTACGCATGAAGTTTCGGTCTGGCCGTACATGCAGTAAAAGGTCCCACCGGTCAACTCCTGGTATTTTTCTATGGTTTCAGGTGGTTCGAGTCCGGCGGCCAGCCGCAGCGTTCTGATCGCCTTTCCGGTTTTTTCCTGACTTTCAATGATGGAACCAAAGACCGGGCTAAAGGTAAACAGCATGGTAACACGTTTATCTTCTATAAGTTGAACCGCTTTAGCTGCATCAAACTTGCTCATATTTACGTTCAAAACACCGGCATGAAAACTCATGGTCGCCATAAAAAGACCGCTGACATGAAAAAGCGGGAGCAGGCTCAGATGTACATCCTGAGATGTTAGATCGAAAAGAGCATCAAAGTGGAGATTTGCACAAAGCACATTCCTATGGCTCAATAAAGCCCCCCGAGGCCTGCCGGCCATAGCTGCCGTGTGCATAATGATAAATCCATCATCTGCGGAAACATCTTCCGGAACAAGCTCGGGCCGGTTATCGCTCAGGGAATCAAATGATAGGAAATCACCGCCCTCCTGACCCAGGTTATAATATATTTCCACTGATGATAGTTTATCTTTTATATCCCGGACTAAATTTTGATACTCTTTCCCTATAAAAACAACCTTTGGTTGACAGTCATTTAGGTTGATGCTAACTTCCTCGGCCGACAGTCTCCAGTTTATCGGCAATAAAATCGCACCCAAGGCAGCAGCAGCACCGTAGAGAAGAAAATATTCCAGGCAATTTTTCCCCAAAACACCGATACGGTCCCCTTTTTTGACTCCGGCCCCCTGGAGCCCGCCGGCCAGCAGGTCCACCCTATCTTTGTACTGCGAAAATGTCAGTGTCCGGTGGTCATCCGCATCGAACCATGCATCTTTTTCTTTAA
>CAZSON010000481.1:0-2199 GCA_964608375.1 uncultured Desulfobacter sp.
CAGAATTCGGTTGACATTTTTCGTTATCTCTAACATATTCGGCATGTTTTGGCAAATCAGTATGCAGACCGACCTGCTGTTAACACCCTTTCTTAAAGGCCATTATGATACTCATTATCGATTTTGGTTCACAATACAATCAATTAATCGCCCGACGTGTACGGGAATTGCATGTTTATTCTCAGATAGAACCACCCGCAACAACGATTGCGCAGATCAAGAAGCTCAAGCCGGAAGGAATCATTCTTTCCGGCGGACCTTCCAGTATATACGAAAAAAAAAGCTCTAAGACAGATCCTTCCCTGTTTGAACTCGGAATCCCGGTGCTCGGTATCTGTTATGGCATGCAGTTCATGGTGAGCGTCCTTGGCGGAACGGTCAAGAAGGCCGCAAAAAGAGAATATGGATATGCATTGCTCCAGACTAAAAGCGAAAAAGGAATTTTCAATGGGGTAGAAAAAACCTCACCATGCTGGATGAGCCACGGGGATTCAATTAAAGAGCTGCCAAAAGGTTTTAAAATAACCGCTTCTACAAAAAACACCAGGATCGCAGCGATAGCGAACCATCGAAAAAACCATTTTGGCCTGCAATTTCACCCTGAGGTGCATCATACCCCACAAGGCCGGCGGATGCTGAAAAATTTTGTTCTGGATATCTGCAGATGCCGCTCTTCCTGGACCATGACATCATTTGCCAATGACTCGATCTCTCAGATAAAGGATCAAGTCGGTGGTAAAAAGATTATTCTGGGGCTCAGCGGCGGTGTTGACTCTGCGGTTACGGCCGTGCTGCTCCACAAGGCGGTGGGCAAGCAGCTCACCTGCATTTTTATCGATAACGGCCTTCTCAGAATGGATGAAGCAAAAAAATTAAAAATTGCTTTGAAACAACATCTTAAGGCCAACATCCGATTTGTTAGCGCTCAAAAAAAATTTTTAATCCCATTAAAAAATATAACCGATCCGGAAAAGAAGCGAAAAATCATCGGCAAGGTCTTTATTGAGATCTTTGAAACAGAAGCCAATAAGGTTAAAGGGGTTGAATTCCTGGCCCAGGGAACGCTTTATCCCGATGTCATTGAATCTGTATCCGCATTTGGTGGGCCAACCGCTATTATCAAATCCCATCACAACGTGGGAGGGCTTCCAGGTAAAATGAGACTAACCCTTTTAGAACCTTTAAAATACCTTTTTAAAGATGAGGTCCGTAAGCTCGGAAAAACATTGGGTGTCCCTGAAGCACTGATTTGGCGACAGCCGTTTCCAGGACCGGGTTTGGCCATCCGAATCATTGGAGAAGTGACTCGGAAACGATTGTCCGTTTTAAAAAAAGTTGATGCGGTTTTGATTGAAGAAATAAAGAAGAACGGGTATTATAAAAGGTTATGGCAGTCTTTTGCGGTGCTCCTGCCGATACGGAGTGTGGGCATCATGGGAGATCAACGAACCTATGAAAACATCGTCGCCATCCGCGCGGTGACCAGTACAGATGCCATGACAGCAGACTGGGCAAAACTGCCCCATAAACTTCTCGGTCTGATTTCGAACAGAATCATCAATGAAGTCAGTGGAGTTAACAGAGTGGTTTATGATATCAGTTCTAAACCGCCCAGTACAATTGAGTGGGAATAGGCGCAGATGAAAAAATACGACTCTTCGAATTTAAAGTTCCGTTTTGAAGGTGAAAGGCCGGATTCCATTTTTCAAGACCAGCTAAGGCAGCCCCGGGAGGGGAAGGCGGGTCGTCGAATGGCGATCTTCTCCATTTTCATCCTCCTGATCGTGGGCGCTGCAGTTGTCTTTGCATACATGGATATTCAAAAGAGATTTGCAGGTCTGCAGTTCACAGGCACCGCAGATGTTGAAAATCTAACGAAAAACCTCGACTCAAAGTTTTCTTCCCTTTCCATTCAACAGGCAAAACTTGAAGAGACCCTTTCGAAAATAGATGGGTCATTGTCCAAAAAGGTTTCGAACATTGAAAAAAGAATTTCCGCTTTGACGGGTCAGTTGAAGAGGACTGAAACGCTCGCAAGGACAATTGGCAAATCAAAATTGGGAAGAGACGAACTTAAAACCGCATTGAGCCGGATCGACAAAACAGTGGCGCCGATTCAGAAAACGCTGAAAAATATAACAGCCGATCTGGATAGTCTCGATAAAAATCTGACCGAAGAATTAACAAAGATTGAAAAAA
>CAZSON010000482.1:0-2198 GCA_964608375.1 uncultured Desulfobacter sp.
CCGGGAATTCAATACGCGCAACTTTGACAGTCTCGTAAAAAGTCATTTGCGAACGGCTTTGAGCATTTTGGGATAAAGCGTTTTGATAGATGGTACGTTAAGAATTTCAAGCTGTTTGAGGAGGTTACGACGAGTTCTTGAAATTTAGTATCACCTATCAAAACGCCCCAAAATGGTCATTTAGAGAGCAATATGGACTTTTTACGAGTGCATTAACTTTAAAATTGGCAGAACTTCCCTGCAGCTTGTCGGCGCTCGTCTGAGATCCGGGCAGCCGGGGCTGCAGGGAGTCTTCAACCCGGTTGTCGATCTTCCGGCTTTTTTATATGAAAATGGTGGCGGACGCTCAATCATGGAGCAAAGATCTACCTTTAACAATAAAATTCTGCCCTATTTTCTCCTGGCGCCTTCCCTTATTATCATCGGTTATTTTTTATTCTACCCGACTTTTGAGACCTTTCGATTAAGTCTTTATCGCTTGGGTCCGTTCGGGATTAGAAAGCTTTTCCTCGGACTCGGTAATTTCGTTGATCTGTTTACCTCAGCCGATTACCTCCACAGCTTTAAAATCAGCTTTGTTTTTTCTTTTTCGGTTGTTATTTTTGGACTGACCATCTCTCTGGCACTTGCGGTAGTGATCAATCGAAAAATTCAGGGGATCAATTTCTACCGGGCGGCCCTGATCTGGCCTTATGCCCTCTCTCCGGCTATAGCAGGGGCGCTCTGGGTTTTCCTTTTCGATTCATCAGCCGGATACATCAATTACTTTTTCTCCATACTCTTTCACATAAAACCCAAATGGCTGACGACAGGTTCTCTTGCCATCATCGTGGTCACCGCCGCGGCGACCTGGAAAAACCTTGGATACAATATTATTTTATTTTTAGCCGGTCTGCAAAATATTCCGGAAGATATTCGTGAGGCGGCAGGCATCGACGGCGCCAGCCGGTTTCAGGTATTTTGGAAGATTACGTTCCCGCTGCTGTCTCCCATGACGTTTTTTCTTTTGATCATGAATTTAATCTATTCTTACTTCGGTTCATTCGGCCTGATCCATGTGATGACCGAAGGGGGCCCCGCGAATGCTACCGATATTTTAATCTATGATCTTTATAAGGAGGCATTTATCAATCATACCTCAGGCCTCGCAGCGGCTGAATCCATTATTTTGTTCGCTTTGGTGGTGATTTTAACACTGGTGCAGTTCCGCACTTCGGGAAGGGGAGTCCATTATCAATAACCGCAGAAAGATGACAAGATGCGCTCATTAATTCGAAAATATCATATTTTCACCCACATGATTCTGCTCGGTTCCATATTAATCGTGGGCGCTCCGGTGATATTCGGATTCATCATCAGCACTCAAAGTCCAACCGAGGTCTTCAGCTACCCGCCCAAACTATCCCCCGGATCTCATTTCAGCAATTACAAAACAGCCTGGCAGCAGGTCAACATGGGTCGAATGATGTTCAACAGCGCATTTTGTGCCATCATGGTCGGCATCGGCAAGTTCATTATCTCCGTGATGGCCGCATTCGCGTTTACCCACTTCAAATTCAAGGGCAAACAATTCTGGTTCCTGTTGATTCTGATCACCCTGATGCTTCCGATTCCGGTTCGGATCGTCCCCCTGTTTGAAATTGTTTCAGATCTCAAATGGGTGGACACCTACTGGGGGTTGATCGTTCCTTTTCTGGCCAGTGCCACCGGCACGTTCTTATTTCGTCAGCATTTTGCTACCATCCCGCACGAGTTGACCGATGCGGCAAAAATTGACGGATGCGGTCCGATGCGATTTTTGTTTCAGATCCTGATCCCGCTCTCTAAAAACACGATCGGCGCCTTTGCGGTGATTGAATTCGTCTATATCTGGAATCAATACCTGTGGCCGCTCATCGTGGTAAATGCCGACGATATGAAGGTGGTCCAGATCGGCATTAAGATGTTGATCAGCACCGAAGCGATGAATAACTGGGGGGTCATCATGGCCGGCGTTTTGATCGCATTGATTCCTCCTTTGATTGTTTTTTTCCTGATGCAGAAGAGCTTTATGAAAGGGTTCGGCTTTATGAAGGAAAAATAGGGGCACACAAGAAAGGAATGCTTTTATGGAATGTAAAAAGAGAGAGCGGGGTTAGCCATGGGGTCTTCCCAATCTCGTACAAATTTCAACGGCTAAAGCGAATATAATATCGGGG
>CAZSON010000483.1:0-2197 GCA_964608375.1 uncultured Desulfobacter sp.
TCGTCATGAATCATAAACCTGGGAAAATCACCCGGTTTTTCATCGGGAGCAATTTTAACAAGGTCGTATCTTCTCTGAAAGACATGACGTTATGCCTGGTCACCTGAACAGCTGAGGAGAAAAGACCGGTATCAAAACTTAATCGTTTCATCGCTTACTCAACCGGAAGGAACCGGTTTTATTTGGATGAGGAGGAACTGTAATGAGCAACGCTGACAGAATAGACATCGATATATTCAAGGTGGTCACCCGGGCAATTGCAGAATCAGATAACTTGGCAACAATGACCGATCATTTGGCCCAACTTTTGGTCGGCGCTCTGGATATCAAGGCCTGCAGTCTTTTTGCCTTTAACAAGCAAACCGAAGAGCTCGAAATCCTCGGCAGTTTTGGATTGAGTATCGATTATATCAACAAGGGGCCGCTCCTTGCGGATAAAAGCATCGGCTGTTTGTTGAAAAAAGAGGCCATGGTCGTCGGTGATGTGACCCGGACCGACCTGCTCCAATACCCGGAAGCGGCTGCAAAGGAAGGTGTGGTTGCGATCGTATCTGTTCCGATTATTTTTTTGGGAAAGGCGGTCGGCACCCTTCGACTCTATCACCACCAGGTGTGGGATATTTCGCAAAGAGATCTCGACTCTCTGTTTCTCCTTGCCGAAACAATCGGGTTGGCGATGGGATATACCCGTCTTCGCAATTCCCTGAACGCTGTCAATGCGATTCTCAAGGACCTGCACCGGGTCTGGCTGGCACCTTGAAATTCTGTGAAAACATGTGAGGAAACCGCTTGCTTGCTGTAAAAAAAACAGATCCCTTCCGTATTTTGATTGTTGAGGATAATAGCGATCTCGCTGAAAATATTGCCGATTATTTCGAACCAAAAGGCCATATACTCGATTTCGCAATGGATGGCATCGGCGGTCTGCATCTAGCTCTGATCCAGAAATATGACGTCATTGTTTTGGATGTGATGTTGCCAGGAATGGATGGATTGACGTTTTGCAAAAAACTTCGGGCAGAAGCAAAAGGGACAACCCCGATCTTGATGCTAACCGCGCTCGATACACTTTCTGACAAGCTGAAAGGGTTTAAAGCGGGTGCCGACGATTATCTGGTCAAGCCTTTTGCACTGCAAGAACTCGAGGTGCGGTTGTCCGCGCTCATTCGGCGGTTCGATCATATCCAGCAAACCCGGCTGTGTGTCGGTGATCTTGAGCTGGACAGAGGAAAAATGGAAGTCCAGCGCGCGGGACACCGAATCGAGCTCAACCGGGTCTGCCTGAAAATCCTCACCATGCTGATGGAAGCCTATCCCAACGTGGTCCCGCGTCAGGAGCTGGAGCACGTATTGTGGGGAGATATGCCGCCCGGCAGTGACGCACTGCGCAGTCATATTTACACCTTGAGGCATGTAATTGATAAACCCTTTAAACGTCCGCTTTTGGAAACCGTTCACGGTGTCGGCTACCGATTGGTTGAAAACGACGGCATTTCGTCATAGCCTGTGCAACTCTGCCTTATCCCTTTAGTAATCCATTTGTTTTCAAATTCTACCCCTTAAAGCCCCCATTTATTGAGTAATTCCAACTCGAAGGCCATTCAAATAAAATATTTTACGTTTTTTTTACATATTTATCACATTTTTTTCACAAATGATCTAATAACCTCAACAAAAATGAATTATCAAACAGCGGCTCTTTTTAAGGCGCATACATGAAAGAACGGATTTTAGTTATAGATGCAGACCCTGAGCAATGCGGGCAGCTTTGCACGCTCCTGGAAAAGGGAGGATATTCGGCCACGCCGATGTATTCGATGCTGAATCTCGATAATAGCTTGACGGAAGGTGCTTATCTGGCGGTTATCCTGGATATCGATACGGTTCCGACCGATAACCGAACAATCAGGGAACTCACCATTCAATACCCGGAGGTCTATTTTTTTGCTGTATCCGCCTATCGGTTTCATCCCGAGCTTAAGGATGCGATCTGTTATCATATTTTTGCTTGCATGAATAGACCGATTGACCCGGATGAACTCTTTTTTTGGCTAAATAGTGTTGCCTCGGAACAGACAGTTTCACAATCTGAAACTGATATTTCTCAATCACAATGGCTTTCACCACACCACTAGGCCGATATTTGATGAACTCGTAAAAAGTCCATATTGCTCTCTAAATGACCACTTTGGGGCGT
>CAZSON010000484.1:0-2196 GCA_964608375.1 uncultured Desulfobacter sp.
ATTGCCCTTTTAGGATGGGTTTTCGTTTTGATTAAAGTGGTGTGACACTAAAAGGGTTCAATCTCTTGACCTGCATTAAAGGGACTATTTATTCGGGATCTGATCCCATTGTCTTTAGTGTTTACGATGTTGCCCTTTTGTCTTTCGAAAGTTGTTTGGCAAGCGCGGCCACCCGTTGACCCAGCTTGCCCCCATTTTCCAGAGCAGCGGCATTTGGTGCGCCCGCGCAGGCGGTTCCATAGTGGCCGGTAGCCGATTGTGGATCACCCACAATGATCATCCCATAGATGAGTAGGGCCTGGATAATGGATATCATTGTGGTCTCCTTGCCACCGCTGGGATCGCCCGAGGTAGCAAAAGCAGCGCCAACCTTATTTTCCATCTTCCTGCGAACACCGACAAACCGGTCCAGCACCTGTTTCAACTCGGAAGCCATTGTTCCAAAATAAACCGGTGAGCCGACGATCAACCCGTCAGCGACCACAAAATCCTCTTTCGTCACCTCCCGGGTATGGCGCATTACGGCCTCGACCCCATCGACCTTCTCAACCCCTACGGCAACAGCTTCTGCCAGCCTGCGGGTGTTTCCGCCCTTGGAATAGTACAAAATCAAAATGTTCATCGTTCCTCCTTTAAAATGCTTCCAGCCCAAACCTGTCCGCAGTCTGGAAACCCGGCTAACGTTGCAAAAGTCGAGGATGCTGCCCCGGTGAAATGCGCTTCGCTTCTCGTTTCACGAATTTCACAGGGCAGGCAGATCCGAGGCGTCCAAGGGTGCAGCTGTAGTGCACTATTGCGAACCCTTGGCAACGAAGGATATGCAGTACGTGAGTCCTTATTGTTGTTGCTCTAAACCTACCTTTGTCATGTTTTTTATGCAACTAAGGGCTTAATAGTGTTAAGAGGCATAGGGATAACTCCTCAAAATGTTATGGTTTTTTAGGGACAAAGCCATGAGGCCGCGGGTTTGGCAACATTGTTTTTACTTCAGCGTATCCAGAGGACTTTTGACTGCATCGATATCCATACTCATAACATGGGTATAGATTTCCGTAGTTCTCACATCCGCATGGCCCATCAGTTTTTGAACAATACGGATATTCGTACCGTTTTCAAGTAAATGAGTTGCGAAACTGTGACGAAACGTGTGGCATCCTGCTTGTTTATGAATTTGAGCCTGGGTTAAAGCACGTTTTACCGCCTTTTGAAGCCCTGATTCCAACACATGATGGCGCATAATCTTTCCGCCCCTGGGATCTTTAGAGCGCATTTTAGCCGGAAAAACATACTGCCAGGCGGTTTCCTTTGGAGCCTGCCTGTATTTATGAGCCAGTGCTTGCGGAATATAAACCTCGCCGAAACCTTTTTCTAAATCATCTTTGTGCAGCAAAACCACGGCATCAATTTGTTTCTTTAGCTCGTTGCGGATCGATTCGGGAAAATTAACGCTGCGATCCTTACCCCCTTTTGAGTTTCTAATAAATATTTTCCCCTGCCCAAAATCCACATCCTTAACCCGCAAACGCACGCACTCCATCAATCGCAGACCGCAACCGTAAAGCAGTTGCGCCATCAATCGATGCTTGCCATGCATGTTGGTTAATATTTTACCGACCTCTGCTTGAGTAAACACTGCAGGTATATTTTTCCTTCTTTTTGAGCGTGTTGGGGCGATACCATCTCCCAGATCAAGATTAAGAACCCTTTTGTATAGAAATATCAACGCATTCAATGCCTGCTGCTGGGTTGCAGCGGCAACATTCTTCTTTTCAGTCAAGTAGCTTAAAAACCGCTCAACTTCATTTTTCCCCATATCTTTGGGATGTCTTTTCCCCCCATAAAATTTTATATAGTGTAATATCCATGAACAGTAAGAAACTTCGGTTCTGTATGCATAGTGGTAATATCGCAAAACTTCACGGACTTGATCCATTAAGCGATATTCCGGATTCGGTTTAAATTTTACCTTGCTTTCCATATCTTCACTGTATTATATATTTAAATTGAAAACTGATAATATATAAAAGAATTTAAAAATTCAAGCGAAATATTTCCAAATGTTAAACTTAATATTAGAATACGTGGAAACATTTTCCAGATATATGGTCCTATATCATGGAAAATTTTACATCTATTAACACTGTTAGACCACCAAGAGGGTACCCAATGAAACTCCCATCAATAGCACTTACTCTA
>CAZSON010000485.1:0-2185 GCA_964608375.1 uncultured Desulfobacter sp.
TCACCTAAACTCGGTGTGAACCTCTGGCAGGCTTTACAGGAGGGCGAGGTACCTTTGAACTTCGGGAGGTAATACCACCATATGGCGAAGCAAATGATCAGAATTCCGGAAACACATATTTATGGAATCAATGACCATAACCCTTAATAGGGCAGTTTTTGCATGAAAATTGATCGATTAAGACCGGAATAATGGTGTTTTTAGGAACCTTTTATTGTTTTTTTCCATATGTTGCTGTGGCCGACCCCAGATTCCCCAAGGTTGAACAAGCCCGGTCTTGGTGCCTCTAGATAAGAAAATATTTTTTCGATCAGGGGGAGTAAAGTGTGTTTTCGAAAGATGTCATTTTTTCAGGGCGTAGAAATCCATTAACCTGTAAAGAGGCTTTTAAAAAAATCATCTATAGCATAAACGTTCAGCCCTCCTGTTTGTAAAGGACTGTAAAAGCAGATTGCTATTTTACCCAATTATCGATCTTTAAGTTCGGTATTCGAATAAACTCTTTTTCGTTGTTGGTGACTAATGTGCAGGCGATCGAAAGTGCATGCGCGGCAATTAGCATATTGAGGGAGCCAATGGGTGTACCCTGTTTTTCTAAATGTGCTCTAAGATCGCCATAATACTGAGCAGCTTCATCGCCATAAGGCAATATTTCCAGTGGTGCGATAAATTGCATTAATGCTATTTTATTCTGCCCAGGCTTTGAACTTTTTGAAACGCCATATAAAAGTTCGCTCAGTGTAATTGAGGAGATGCCTATTAGGGAAATCTCAATTTGTTTAAAATGTTCAATTACATCGGGTGGTTTTCGTTTAATGACATAAATACAAATATTTGTATCGAGCATGAATTTCATTAGAATTCTTCCCGAGAATTCTGATTGGGTTGATCTCTGCTATCCATGAAATCATCGGTAAATTGGTCAAGGCTTTTGACGAATGTGGACCAGGGATCATCTTTTGGTAAAAGGACAACCATTTTGCCAATTTTTTTAATAAAAACATCCTTGCCAGAGAATCTGAAATCTTTTGGCAACCTTACAGCCTGGCTTCGACCATTCATGAATATTTTTGCAGTTTGCATGACGAACCTCCGATTGTTTTTTTGATACATATCAAAGTATATATCATGAGGTACGATATGTCAAGAACTTGAAAGTCACAAATACCAGTAGAACAATCGCCTGCTTTGAAAGGCTCCGCTTGCGCTCCACCTAATTAAACCTTTGACATTTCATGCCGATGTAATTACAATGTGAATACCTATCAA
This sequence comes from uncultured Desulfobacter sp., assembly GCA_964608375.1. Taxonomy (GTDB): domain Bacteria; phylum Desulfobacterota; class Desulfobacteria; order Desulfobacterales; family UBA2156; genus UBA2156. The sequence continues at coordinate 1,270 of CAZSON010000485.1, forward strand.
GTAAGAGAGGTAAGCTATGAGAGCACGTGTTGTAAAAATTGGTAATTCCCAAGGTATCCGTATTCCGAAACCTATACTTGAGCAAACAGGGATTACAGAGGACGTTGAGCTTGAAGTAGAGAAAAACCAAATCATTATTCGCCCTATTTCAAATCCAAGAGTTGGTTGGGATATGGCTTTCAAAACAATGTCAGAAAAAAATGATGACCTGCAGATATACGGAACTGAAAATATCTCACATTCTTGGGATGAAGAAGAATGGCAATGGTAGTTCATAGATTCGATGTATATTTGACAAATCTTGACCCTACTGTTGGATCTGAAATTCAGAAAACCAGGCCCTGTTTAGTTATCTCCCCTGATGAGATGAACAGACATATCCGCACCGTCATTGTTGCGCCGATGACTACCACAGGAAAGGACTATCCAACAAGGGTAGCATGCAAATTTAAGAAGAAAAGAGGGCATATCGTCTTAGATCAGATACGAACAATAGACAAAACACGACTTATAAAAAAGCTTGGTTCTATTAATCCGGAAACCCAGTCAGAGGTTGTTTCTATTTTACAACGGCTATTTGCATTTTAAGACCGCCCATCTGGATAGGGAGGAGCCTCACAGCCACCCCCGCGAACGGGTCACGTACGGGGCGGTTCGGCTGGTCAAGGCAGGCACAGATAAAAAACAGCGAACCGGAGGCTTCGCCATCCGGCGGCGTTATGTCATTATAAATATAGGATTGATAATGTTTGCTGTCATTTTCGAAGTTGAGCCACGGACTGAAGGGAAAGCGGAATATCTGAAGATTGCATCAGAGTTGCGTAAATATCTAGAAAATCAAGATGGTTTTATCTCTATTGACTGGAAACCATGTGGAGAGATAAAATGGAGATAAAAGCCATCAATTTTCAAGAAA
>CAZSON010000486.1:0-2176 GCA_964608375.1 uncultured Desulfobacter sp.
CGCCGCATACCCTCGGGTGGGGCATTATCCCGCCCGTCCGCTCCACGCAGGGTTAGGCTGCTCTTTGCAACAACTACAGAGTGTTGCGTAAATAGCTAAACACCCATAGCTGTAATATATCCATGTCTTGATCGTTCAAAATTCGCTGATTTATGCAAGTAGCAGCAAAACAAGTACTCATTGCAAAACTGAGGGCAGATTACTCAAGTGCAATATCCACTGTGGTAATCGTAATCTACTATGTTAGCCTTTCCGGAGCTTCAGCGATAGTCGTATGCAATCTAACGCGCCCATAGCGCAGATGTACCCACAGCAAAATCAACAGACAGCCCAATAACACGGCACCCAGAGCCAGTATACCTGACTCCGGTCCGAAGGCATTTCCAACCCACAATTCAGGACCATGTTGCCGGATGGCGAAGATGGTCGCTGCATTAAAATCCTCTCCGCTAACAGTAAAGCCAAATACACTGGCTTGGAAGAAGTTCCATGTGATGTGAAATCCAATTGAGATTGCCATTTCTCCGGTCAGGATATAGCCTAAGGCCAAAATAATGCCCCCCAGAAAAACGCTAAAAGCGCTAATGGCGCTCGCATTTGGATTGTTCGCGTGCAGAAAGGTAAACAGTGATGCAGAGAGAATGGTGGCGATCACGACAGCCCATCGGGAGTCGAAATGCTTCCAGTTAAGTCCCTCTGCTATATTAGTCAAAATATAACCTCGAAAAAAAAGTTCCTCTTCAAAGCCAATCAAAAGAAAGATCAATATTGGGAATAGGATAGCGACAGCAAATACATTGTCCGGATTCCCAGTTGCAAATGTCCCGGTAATTGTAACCCACCCACATGTCAACTCTATCAGGAAGATAGCTGTAATCAAAAATCCACCCAGGAACAAACCGAAGCCAAAGTCGCACCACCAATCTTTATTAAAGTGCATCCCGAATTCTACGAATTTCCGTCGGTCGAGAAGCCGACTTGCCACCCAGACAGCCAGTAGCGCTCCAATTGCTTCGGGGATAATTTCCAAATTATCGAACTGTTCCTTTGTAGCGATCTTGGTGCCTATCACAATTGTCTGGCTCACAAGCAAGAGGATGATCGTTATGATGAGCCACATCAGCAACTGCAACACCAACCGCCATAGTGCTCGAATGCGACACTCATCATCGCTCCAAAAGAGCTTCGTTATAATCTTCATATAAACCTTTCATTTAGCATGCGGAAAATGGCATCGGTGGCGTGAGCCACTTCATCGGAGCCTTATCAGAGATAAAAGTGGTTTGGGTTCCATCCGGTGATCAAACAGGAGAACTATCTCCGTACTGGTTGAACCTCAGTCCGCTTGGAGTAAAAACGATCTATTCACTCCCGCTTTCACCAAGTTCAGCTGGGAGTTCTGGGGTATTTTTCAGAAATTCGAGCAAGATTGTGGTTAGTTCATCACCTGCATCGGTGTTGAATAAGTCGGTGCCATGAGCTGACCCTGGCAGGAAATGAAGGGCTTTCGGTTCTGGAGAATTTTCATACATGCGCGTGGTGTCATTAACAACTAAATCGATATCATTCTCAGCAGAGATAAACAGCTTTGGAAGGGACAATAACCCCAGTTCATCCTGAGAGACTTTGAGGTCGTTGGCCCCATACCCTGTGATCATAGCGCTGCCCAGAGCGACTAATCCTGCCAATTGGTAGCCATTTATTGCGGTCTGGATGCAGGTTGTTCCACCCATGCTGGCGCCAACACAAAAGATTTTTTCATGATCTTCATCATGCAAGAATTGTAGTGCACTTAAAACATCGGTATCGAGTTTGCTGCGGTCAGGTGTTCCCCCTGATTTTCCGATGCCGCGAAAGTCGAAGGTCAGGGCTGTATAGCCCTGTTCAGCGAGCAACGTTCCAAATTCGTACCAGGTGGTCTGGTCCGCACCCTCTGTGCCCTGGTGAGCCAGAACAACAGCTACGTCTCCATCGCCAAATAGAGTCCCAGCCAATTGTATGCCATCGCTTGTTGTGAAGGTGACCATTTCAATCAATGAGTCTGGCGTGGATGTGGACAAGGGGAGGGCGGTATGGTGAGGTATCTTTGTACCCTCAGGTTTGCACCCTGTAAAAACACCAACCATAATCATCAAAGTGAAACACATGGTCCTTCTTTTCATTTTTTCTCCATTGC
>CAZSON010000487.1:0-2168 GCA_964608375.1 uncultured Desulfobacter sp.
TGATGCAGTTTGATGTCGTCGTTGTCGGGGAAATCAATGCAGATTTAATTCTTAGAGGAAATGTTGACCCCGCTTTTGGACAGGTTGAGCAACTTGTTGATGATGCGAATCTTATGATTGGAAGCTCGGCGGCTATCTTTGCCTGTGGCCTCGCGCGACTGGGCCTCAAAACGACCATAATTGGCAAGGTCGGTGATGATATATTTGGCAAATACATGGTTGAATCGCTCAATGCAAGAAACGTGGATACTTCCGGTGTTATCGTTGATCCGAAAATTCCTACCGGATTGACCCTAATCCTGGCAAAGAAAGAAGATCGGGCGATATTAACATATTTGGGATCCATCTCTGCCATGCGGTATTCGGAAATTGATTTTTCTCTGATTTATTGCAGTCGACATCTTCATCTGGGAGGTTTTTTTTTGCTGAACAATCTCCGTCCGGAAATTCCAAAACTTTTTCATACCGCTCGCGATAGGGGGTTGAGCATTTCAATGGACACCAACTATGACCCGGCCGGGAAATGGGGTGGTGGTTTGCAGGAAGCGATTAAACATATTGATGTGCTGCTGCCCAATGATAGGGAGGCAAGAGCCATTGCGGGTGAGGACAACCTCGATCGTGCAGTAGACATCCTTGCAAAATCGGTTCCAATGTTAGGAATAAAACTTGGCAGGCATGGAGCGATGTGCAGGAGAGGTTCAGAGGAAACCATGTTGCAGCGATCATTACCGGTCGAGGTTATTGATACCGTCGGCGCCGGCGATTCTTTCGATGCTGGTTTTGTATATGGCTATCTAAACAAATGGAATTTAACTAAGACATTAAAACTTGCTGTCTCATGTGGATCACTCTCCACTCGAGAGGCTGGGGGGACGGAGGCACAAGCAGCCTTAAGCGAGGCAATGAAGTTTGTTGAAAAAATGGAAAATTCAGAAATCCGTGATGATAAAATTGAACTCGATCGTTAAAGATATTATTGCATATCGGAACAAGGGTATTGCGGAGGTGACACTTTTGGCTGTATGCCCGAACTCGGACGCCGTGCTGGAAGCAGCTGTAAAATCGGCGGCATTCAATAGATCTATCATGCTGTTTGCAGCGACCTTAAACCAAGTCGATATCGATGGTGGATATACGGGGTGGACGCCCCGGGAATTTGTTAGCAAAATTCAGGCATATGCAAAAAAATATTCCTGGGATGGCTCTTTATATCCGTGCCTTGACCATGGCGGGCCCTGGCTGAAAGATAAGGATACCCTGGCTAAATTGTCCTATGACAAAACCTTTGACAATGTTAAACAAAGCATTGAAGCCTGTGTTCAGGCCGGATACGCATTACTGCATATTGATCCGACGGTGGACAGAACGTTGAAAACTGGCCAATCGATCGCTATTGAAACTGTGGTGGACCGTACTGTCGAATTGATAGAGGTTGCCGAGCTCGTTCGAGAGAATCATAACTTGCCGGAAATTTCCTATGAGGTGGGCACCGAGGAAGTCCATGGGGGACTGGCGAACCTGGGAAGCTTCGAACGATTCATCGCACTCCTGCGAGATAAAATGGAAAAGACCGGCCTATCTCATGTGTGGCCCTGTTTTTTCGTTGCTCAGGTCGGTACAGATCTTGAAACAACAAAATTTGATGCTGAGGTAGCACGCGCGATTTATCAAATATTGAATTTGCAAGGATCTCTTGCAAAAGGTCATTATACCGATTGGGCTGAAAATCTAAAAGATTATCCTCGAACGGGTATGGGAGGCGCAAATGTGGGCCCTGAATTCACTGCTGAGGAATTTATGGCTTTAAAAGACCTGTCGTATAAAGAAAAGACACTGCTTCTAGGACAAAAAGATAAAAAACCATCTGATTTTATGAATGTTTTAAGGAATGCCGTGATCGAATCGGGCCGCTGGAAAAAATGGCTCATGCCGGAAGAAACCGGCCTTGCATTTGATGAATTGAGCAAAGAGCGACGTCAGTGGCTGCTGCAAACCGGGGCACGATATATCTGGTCGGTGCAACATGTCCTGGAGGCGAGGCAAGTGCTTTATAGGAATTTGAAAAACATCATTGCTGATCCGAATCAATATGTGGTTGATCGCATAGCGGGCATCATTGATAAATATATCAACCAGTTCAATCTGTTTAATTCTCAAAATTTTTT
>CAZSON010000488.1:0-2164 GCA_964608375.1 uncultured Desulfobacter sp.
ACAGCTATGTCAACAAATTGATCGAACAGGAGCTTGGCGCTCAGATCAAACCTGATAATCGAGCAGCAAGCTGTCTAAAAACCGACGCAGACCGGCAAAATCGTCCGACCCTGTCCGGCAAAACGACCGAGAAAACCGATGAATGATATACCCGCATATGGTCACTGGCAACTGGTGATTTTCAATTCACTTTTTATCCTGTTTTTCGCTTTCAGCTTTTTTAAGCCCAAAAGTCGGCGGGATTGGCGCACATTCGGTTCATTTTCGGCGTTTGTAATTGCCCTTTTTACCGAGATGTACGGTTTTCCTCTGACTGTCTACCTCTTGTCGGGTTGGCTCAGCAGCCGATTCCCGGATATCGAATGGTTTTCACACGATGCCAGCCATCTTCTTCAAACGCTTTTGGGATGGCGGGGTAATGCCCATTTAAGCCCGCTCCACCTTATCAGCAACCTGACGATCATAGGGGGTCTGGTTTTGCTCGGTGTCGCCTGGAAAGTGCTTTATAACGCCCAGAGAAATGGAGAAATCGCAGCAACCGGACCGTATTCAAAGATACGCCACCCACAGTACACTGCATTTATGGTGATTATGACCGGGTTTTTGCTGCAGTGGCCGACGTTGCCGACTCTGATCATGTTCCCCTTTCTGATCTGGACATATGTCCGTTTGGCCCGGAGAGAGGAGCAGGAAGCATTGGCGGCGTTTGGGAAACCGTATACCGCCTATCTTGAACAGACCCATAGGTTTTTCCCAAAGCTCGTTGCAGAACACATTCCCGTTGGCCGGTTTTGAGATTTAATCGGCCTTGGGTCATAAATGATCAATGACGCTTTTAAGCTTAGCCCGCACTTTTTCGGCCACTTCCCCAAGCTGCGGATTTTCCACCGCCTGCATGGATGCAATCGGATCTATTGCAGCGATTTCAACTCGGCCGCCGGCGATTTCCTGTACAATCACATTGCAGGGCAGCATCGTGCCGATCTTATCCTCTGCCTGCAACGCCTGATATGCAAAGGGCGGATTGCAAGCGCCAAGTATTCTGTATTGTCTGAACTCAACATCAAGCTTTTTTTTTAACGTTGCCTTGACGTCTATGTCGGTGAGTACACCGAAGCCTTCTTTTTTAAGCTCCTCTTCAACCTTGGAAACGGCATCATCGAACGGTAAATCGAGTTTCTTACTGAAGTAGTATTTCATTAGGCGGACCTCCTTTTTGTTCTCTTTTCCTATCATTGTTTTTCGATGGGAACTTCTTCCACCAGAATATTCATTCCCGAAAATCCACGAATAACAACTTTTTCTCCTACCGAAAATATTTTATTATCAGTCATCGCATTCCAGATTTCCGAAGCATATTTGATTTTTCCTTCAGGTGCAATATCCTGGATGACAATCCCTGTTTTGCCAAGCATCGCCTCTTTTCCCACCCGGGGCTTTGCCATCATCGCTTTAATAATTAAAAAATACAGTAAAAGGGAAACGGCTAAAATAATAAGATAAATCGTCAAAGCAATTGGAAAGGGGAAAAACCAAAAGATAGGCAGCGTGAAAACGGGCAAAAACAATACTAAATGGCACATTGGGTTAATCTCCTTGGTATACTATGCATCTGCCTCCTTCATATTTATGGAGGATAAATTCTCCTTCCTTGTTTGTTGACATACCGCAGACCGGATCTGTCAACAGCTTTTTATTTTCATTAGAATGAGGGTGTTCATCTGTATGGTGGCTGTTCATCGTCTGTCTCCTTGTTTAGGCGCAGTGCTCTGGCCGGTTTTAGTTTAGCTCCTATCATGCAATGAAAGAGACTACCAATTGCTAAAAACCATAGTATATTTTCAAATAATGCCATTATGATTACCTCTTTATGATATTGTCGAACATAATTTTATAAAAAATTATTGCGCCGGTATAAAATATGCCGTTTCGTGAGGTTCCGGCCACAGGTAAACGGTATGAATTACTTTTTTTGATGCTGGATCGTACACATAGGTTTTAAATTCAGCCTCATCATTGATATAGATGTAACCGGTTCCGGGGATTAGCCTTACATGGCCAGGACCGGTACCCAGTTTATCGGATCGGATCTTTTTCAACCCGGGGGCAGAGAGTATGGAAAAAACGGCATCTCCCCGGCTGGCAACATATATGCGCGATCCGT
>CAZSON010000489.1:0-2163 GCA_964608375.1 uncultured Desulfobacter sp.
TTCAGCGGCTCCGAGATGTCTCCTTTTTAAAGCGGCTATTGCTTTCTTGCCATAGACGTTCTTGATCCCAAAAGTCAAGTGACATCAACAAGGAGCTCCCTCACATCGATAACGAATTTTTATCAATACTTTCCAACCCAATTATTTTTTGAAAGATTATTTTCGCCTTCGGCTGTTTATGGGTAAGATCGATGAAAAAAAATTTCAAAATAAAGTTTACAATTTACCCACTTGTGAATGTTCAAATAATGAACATTAAATCCTGGATTGCAATCGGTTCAGTTCGCATAGGTAATAAAAGAATGTTTTTTACTTTCCCTTTTTATTATTTTCATATACAAATCGTCGATGAAAAAATTTCCGATGAGGTTTTAACTGATTTATGGAATCGAAAAAAAAATATAAAAAATTAGGCTTTGCAATTGCCGCCATGGTGTTTGTCGGCTTTTTGGGACTTCTGGTATGGGGCATGCTTCACAAAGAACCGATAACCGGCTTGAGCGGCATCACCATGGTAAATCGGCCGGCGCCCGAGTTCACCCTGACGACCTTCAAGGGGACCTCTATTTCCCTGGCCGGCCTGAAGGGCAAACCGATTGTTTTAAATTTCTGGGCATCCTGGTGCCCCCCTTGCAGGCTTGAAGCACCGCTATTAGAGAGGACATGGCGCGCCTATAAGGATAGGGGCGTGATTTTTATTGGGGTAAATATCCAGGATAAAGAGGAAGATGCCCTCAACTATATCCGGGAATTTGATATTACCTATCCCAACGCACCCGACCCGACCGGAGAAGTCAGCATCGATTATGGGGTCTCAGGGCTTCCGGTTACTTTTTTCGTTTCCCGAAAAGGAGAGATCGTTCGCCGCTGGGTTGGCGCCTTAGAAAAGAAAGTGCTGATTAGTTCAGTCCTGGAAATTATGGAATGAATGAATTACAAATCTTGCTGGCCAACTGGATGAATGCGGTGGCCGTTTTGCTCCCCTTTGGGTATTCTTTCGGCGCAGGGATGGTGTCAACAGTTAATCCGTGCGGCTTTTCCCTGTTACCGGCGTATCTATCCCTTTATCTGGGCGGTCGTGATGACGGCACTGCTTTTATCCATCTTTTTCGAAAAGGGGGTAAAGCGCTGCTTATCGGAACAGCGGTGACCCTCGGATTTACGGTCCTTTTTTCATTTGTCGGAGTGATCATCTGGGGCGGCGGGCATATTCTCATGCAATACCTCCCTTGGCTCGGTTTGTTCGTAGGGACTGTCCTGGTCTGCCTCGGTCTATTTCTGCTGGCGGGAAAGTCGATATATACTTCGCTTCCCGGCCGCCTTGCGAATCTGATCGGCAATCCTGAATCCCAGGGGTTCAGGACATACTTCCTTTTTGGCATCGGGTACGGGATGGCCTCTTTGGGTTGCACGCTCCCGGTATTTCTGCTGGTGGTCGGAAGTGCCATCAAGTCCCGGGGCTTTTCAAATGGCATTTTCCAATTCATCAGTTACTCACTGGGTATGGGATCCGTGCTGACCATATTGGCCTTGAGTTTTGCGCTCTTTAAAGGAGGGCTGACCACCTACGTTCAGCGCCTCCTACCCTATATGGGGAGAGTCGCAGGCGCCCTCCTTCTGATTTCCGGATCCTATCAGATTCACTATTGGCTAACCAAAGGCGGATTGCTAAAATAAAATGGACAGAAAAATATGAAGTGTAAAATCATCGTTTCCGGGCTGATGTTTTTAACCCTGCTTTTCCCGAACCTGCCGGTCATCGCCCATCTTACAGAAGAAGAAGTGCTGGAAAAGACAGCCAAAGAACTCTACGATGTCATTATGTGTCCTATCTGTTCCGGTCAGACGATAGCGCAATCAAGCAGCGGTACCAGTAATCAAATGAGGAATTTGGTTTTAAAAAAGCTGCGCCAGGGAGAAACCAAAGAAGAGATATTACAATACTTTGTAAGTAAGTACGGGGAACGGATATTGGCCAAACCCAGCAAAAAGGGGTTTAACCTGATGCTATGGGTTTTGCCGTTCGTAATCGTCGCCTTTGTAGCCATCGCGATATACTTTCTAGTTCGCCGCTGGTCTGAAACAGCTCAGGCTGAAACGGCGGCCCACACTGAGGAGGTCCATCTGGCTGAATACAAAGAGCGCCTTGAAAAAGAATTAAAA
>CAZSON010000490.1:0-2162 GCA_964608375.1 uncultured Desulfobacter sp.
GCAGCGTGGAGCCGATGGCCGTGTATAAAGCCATGAAAAGTATGCGGACATTGCCTCATATATTCGGTCCGGCTCAGTGGTGGGGCGAAGAGCTTTGGGGCATTAACAATGCGCTTGTGGGCAACTGGCCGGTGGTGACGATACAAGACGGTAAAGCCAGGATTGTCGAATACAGGAACATTCCCAAATGGTGGGCAAAGCACAAGGATGTGTATATCAAGCACATGGAAAAACTGAATCAGATGTGGTATCAACAAAAGTAGGCGGAGATCAGCCGTCATCTGATGATCAATTTCGTAAACTACGATTTGGCTCGGGGCAATTCATGTTCCGAGCCAAAAAATTGATAAAGGAGGAAAACCATTTGGAAGTTGTCCTACAGACGTGCGTTAACGCCTTAGTTGCCAGCGGTTTTTTCGCCCTGACCGCCGTGGGGTTGGTATTGATTTTCGGTGTTATGGGGATCATCAATTTCGCCCACGGAGAGCTTTTTATGGCTGGGGCTTATGCGGTATGGTTTTTTTATTCGAAATCAGGTTGGCCGTTTTACCTGGCTGTAATGGCTGCCTTTGTGGTTGTTACATTGATCGGGTTGCTGATGGAACGGGGCCTTTTCCGGCCGATGCGTGATAACCCCCTTGGCGGGCTGATCAATTCCATCGGTGTCTTGTTCATACTCCAGGTGCTAGCCGTGAAGATTGGCGGGTTAGGGTTGATGAAGCATGTCCCACCGGCATTTCCGGGAGTGATACACATTGTAGGGGATGTGGCCATCTCAAAACAACGGTTGGCAGGTCTCATCATATCGGCGGGTTTGCTGCTCTTGATGTGGTTATTTCTTACCCGCACCAAAATGGGGTGGGCACTTCGTGCCACCGCACAGGACCGTGAAGCAGCCGCTTTGCAGGGTATCAGCATCAACCGGATTTCAATACTGGCCATGGGCTTGGGCGCAGGGGCGGCCGGGGTCGCGGGCGCGCTCATGGCCCCTCTGACCCGCGTACAACCTTATATGGGCCATTCGGTCATTATTGCCGCGTTTATTGTGACCATTGTCGGCGGTCTCGGCAGCCTTTCCGGAGCCATACTGGCCGCCGTCCTTTATGCCTTTTTCAATACCTTTGTGACCACCTATTATGGGGGCACGATTGCCACCATTCTGGGGCTCCTTATCATGCTGCTGGTGCTTATCATAAAGCCCACCGGATTGATGGGAACAGAAACCACTGAATAATCTTGACTGAGTGAGAATGAGTAATGATTAGCAAACGAACATCCAAAACGTTATGGTTCCTTGCCCTGTTCATCTTTCTTGTGGTGCTTCCGTTCACCCTTAAATTCCATCAACAGGATTTTTTGATTTTTTTGTTAATCAACGTCCTGGTGGTTGTCAGCTATCGGTTGATGACCCTTACCGGTGAGTGGTCGCTCATCCATGTGGTTTTGATGGGTGTGGGCGCTTATTCCAGTGCATTGGTGATGAAGTATTTTGGGCTGTCTTTCTGGCTCAGTATGCCCCTGGCCGGCGTCATCTGCGCTCTGGTTGCCTTTATTCTCAGCTTTCCGCTTTTTCGTATGAAACAGTTCTATTTCCTCATAGGTTCGTTTGCCGCCGGGGAAGCGATTCGTCTTTCATGGGTCTATTTCAAGGTACCCTTTGGCGGTCCAAAGGGAATCAAGCATATCCTGTCACCCGTAATTTCTCTTCCTGGCTTTAAGACCTTTGAGATCTGGGAACCGATCCCGTACTATTTTTTAACCCTTGTGGTCGTGACGGTCTGTTTATGGATTCTTTATCGCCTGGAAAACTCGCGTATCGGTCTGACGCTGCATTCAATTCACTGGCGGGATGTTTTGGCAGAGTCTATCGGGGTCAATCTCTGGCGATATAAGACTCTGGCATTCGGAGTTGCCTCTTTTTTTGTCGGCATCGCCGGCGCCCTTTTGGGACATTATTTAGGATCAACCAATCCCAATCAATATGGGGTGGGGATCATGGTCTATGTGCTCATTTGGGTGATTGTCGGCGGCACATCCACCTTTGCCGGACCCATTATCGGCGTGACCGTCTTGTCGGTGGCCAATGAATGGTTTCGCGCATTTGAGATATGGCGGCCGCTTATTTACGGCTGTATCCTGATCGCAGCCACCATGTTTCTGCC
>CAZSON010000491.1:0-2154 GCA_964608375.1 uncultured Desulfobacter sp.
AAGGAGCTTCACGTGTGGCGACGTGAAAATGAGCGCCGGCTTTGTGCCGGTTCTGACCGGCGGCAGAAGGTGATGCAGTCGATTATCATGTCTATCCTCGGGCCATAATGGATACGGCCATTTCTTATTCCTTGACAAACTTTATATTTGATGCCAATATGAGTCAATATAAATTAGAAGGTGAATCCAAATGAAACTCAAAGTTGTATTTGAACTCAGTGATGAAGGAGGATTTACGGCCTATGTCCCCAGTCTTCCGGGTTGCATCAGCGAGGGTGATACCAAAGAAGAGGCGTTTGAGAACATTAGAGAGTCCATTGAACTCTATTTGGATCCCGTTGAAGACGATTTTACCCTCCCACCCGATTCTGAAATTGCAGAAATAGCTGTATGACAAAAGTACCCAGCTTAGGATACGACCGAGTTCTAAGAGCCTTGAAGCGTAATGGTTGGGTCGTTGTTCGACAAAGAGGGAATCACATAAGATTGCAAAAACATTTATACGATGAAGTATTGAAATTAACCATTCCCGCCCATCATCCCATCAAAAGATCGACGTTGTCACATATTCTTAAACAAGCCCGATTGCCTGTAGAAAAATTTATCGAACTGCTGTAAAATAGAAAGAAGGGGACAGAGGATTACGGCCCCTTTTAAGGGTTTTCCTCATACCTGAATAACCAATTGAAAACACAGTCTATTTTGACAGTTTATCAGGAAAGGCAAACAAAGTGTTAAGGCGCTTCTTAGCAAATGCCTTGACAAAGAGATAAATGAATGTCATAATTAACAATGATAATAAATTATAAGATGTAATAATTAAGAGGTAAATTATATCATTAAAGGTGCGGAAAGTGATATTTACAAGGAAAATTGAGTTGGAATTAATGCGCTGGAAAAACGCTCCACAGAGGAAACCGGTTATTTTGAGGGGGGCCAGGCAGGTTGGAAAAACATTTGTTGTCAACCGGTTTGCAAAAAATTTTGCTCATTTTATTGACATAAACCTTGAAAGACCTAAAGAACGCGAGCTTTTTTCCGAATTCAATACCGGCCAGGAACTTTTAGAACGGATTTTGCTTTACAAAGGTCAAAAAATCGATACAAATAGCGCCCTTTTATTTATTGATGAAATTCAGCATTCTGCCATGGCGGTTCAATCGCTCAGATTTCTTTATGAAGATGTGAAAGATTTGCACGTTATCGCGGCCGGTTCACTTCTGGAGGTTTTTTCAAAAAGAGAGGGGTTTTCTTTTCCGGTCGGCAGGGTTAAAAATCTCTTTATGTATCCGGTAACGTTTATGGAATATCTCGAAGCACAAAATCCGCTCCTTGCAGAAAAACTGCTGCAATCCGATGTTTTGAAAGAATCTTCACTTCATGATCTGCTGCTTGATACGTTCAGCGCATATGCTTTTGTCGGCGGCATGCCGGAAGCGCTTTCCGTTTACGGGGAAACCGGATCTTATTCAGCGGTGAGGGAAATCTATGACGCCATTTTTATGGGATACATCGAAGATGTTGAGAAATATTCAAATTTAGCAAAAGCAAAATATTTAACCCATGCGATAGACCGTGCGCCCTTATATGCCGGTGAGAGGATCACATATGAAAAGTTCGGAGAATCTTCATTCCGATCAAGGGAAATGAAGGAGGCGTTTGATGTTCTGGAACGCGCCCTGATCGTGTATCGTGCAAGACCTTCGGTATCAACCGGTATACCGGTTATCGAAAAACTGCGAAAAGCCCCGAAGCTTTTTTTTCTTGATGCCGGACTGGTAAATTACCGGATCGGATTCAGGGAATTTTTTAACAAAAAGACCCTGGACAATCTCTATCAGGGGAAAATTGCAGAACAGCTCACGGCACAGGAAATCGTTGCACAGTCATTCGGGCCACCGGCGCTGAGGTTCTGGATAAGGGAAAAAGGGGCTGCTGAAACGGACTTTCTTTATCTTTATAAAGACGTGATTATCCCTATCGAAGTAAAGAGCGGGAAGACCGGAAAACTGAAATCGTTGAATCTGTTCATGGAAAACAGTCCTTATTCATATGCCATCCGTGTTTATTCCGGCAAAATCCGCATCGATCAGGTACAGCTTCCATCAGGCAAACAGTACCACCTCTGCTCTATTCCGTATTATCTTTTATCAA
>CAZSON010000492.1:0-2140 GCA_964608375.1 uncultured Desulfobacter sp.
TCAAAAGGATACCATTTTAAATGGAAAAAACAGCAAAAAAAATAATTATTATCGTCATATCAGGCGCAATTCTTTTTTTTGGTTTTTACCGAATCCTCCTATGGAACCGTTCAAAAATTGAACGGGCTGTCAAAACAGAGCAGACTGTTTGTCTGAAAAAAACAGGAGAGCTGGAAAAAAAGATTTCGGATCTTGAAGAGGTTGTTTCACAGCAAAAGGAAGCGGTGGTCCCGAAAGAAAAACTGGAAGATGCTTTTGGCGAAGAGTCTCCGCCGGTTTCTACTCTTAACAAGAATATCTCATGTGCGGAAATGACGCGTCAGATTAAAACGTTTACCGCATATCTGGACAGCAAAGAGTATCTGACCTTTTATAAAATTAAGGGAGGGACATATGACCTTTTTCAAACACTTATTAAAGAATTGTCCGCCCACCCGCCGGTGGTATCTTATGAAATGGATGATATTTTTACCGTGATAAGAAATGTAACCCACTTCTACCGGGTTATCGGAAGAACGCGGGTTCGGCTGATGAACGATATTTTGAAGAACGAATCTGAGATCATCGAATCGGTCATGGCCACCTTTTTTGCGTGGTTTTCCAGAGGTAATGATTGTAATTCGAAGTTGAATAACCCTCCCACCCTCGAAATCTTATATAGATATGCCGGTTTTTTTCTGAACACACTGGGCGGAAGAAGCTATTTACTGCGAAGAGATTCAAACGTGCGGGTGTTGACCAGCTATTACAGCGTCCTCATTCTCGATCGGGCAAATGACAAAACCCAAAATTCGTTCGGCATTGACATCAGACCTTACATCGGCTTTTCATTTCATGATATCAGCAGCTTCAAAGGCCTGATCTATCAGAAGGAGTATCTGGCAAGCTTAAATCACTTGATGGAAAAATATCAGATGTGAACCCTAAGCCTGTGAGCGACAAAAAAAAGGGGCGGCCCCCGGCGGGTCGCCCCTTAAGGAGGGCAAGGCTAACGAAAGAGATTGAAAACAATCATCAACCTTAGCAGATAATATAATACCACATCGTGGTATGTCAAGAAATAAATTTATTCCTTTTTTTTCTTCAGGTTATCGATGAGTGAGGTAATAATTTCCTTCTGGACCTGACTTTTGAATTTGAATTTGAGACCAACGCCATCTGAAGTCGTGCGGACAACCTCTGCAGGGATTTTAAAAGGATTGCCCGAATCGGAAAAATTGATCGATAAGACAATTTCCTCTCCAATGGTAAAAGTTTCTCTAGATTCCATAAAAACCCCGGAGGAACTGATGTCACGAATGTAATCTCTGAGAGCCTCGTTCAAGGCTTCATAATCGACACTGATGACGAGATGGCTTCTCTCATATTTTCTTGTTCTGTATTTAGATTTATCGAGTTGGTAATTTTCCAGTTTATCAAGTAAAACGATTTGCTCGTCCCTTGGCATTTTGGAAATTAATTCCATCAAACGATCGATGACATCATTTTTATCTGAAGGTTGACTATATGAATTCATGTTTTAAAATCACCACCCGGTGCGGATGTCCTTTGTTTGATTTATTTTACCTTAAATCGATTGGCTAATCGCGTGCCTGATTGCCGCAGCTTCAAACGACACAGCCGCTGTATTTCCCAAAACTTCAATAATTATAGCGATATTAATCATGCGTGTCAACCTCAAATCCGCCGTCTTAAGTTTATCAAGAAATTGAAGGTCCCTGAGATTCCTACGACAAGAGCAAACTGATATGGGCTCTATAGGATACGGAGAAGTTGACCGGAGCATTTGGATGGGATAAAATACGCGAAAGAAAGCACGAGGCGGGCCTAAAAAACAAAAGAAGGGGTTTGTTCATATGTTGTTTAAGGAGAGAAGGAAACATTTCAGATACCCTGTCAACATACGGGTAGAATTTATTGTTGAGGGGTATGATTATAAAGGCTGGATCAAAAACCTAAGCAAGGGCGGTGTTTTAATCGATACAAAAGAATTGTTTACGATCGGGCAAGCCATATCGATGACATATTCGTCCTCTAGTTTTGGAGATGAAAACAGAGTCGGCACAATCGTCCGGGTGAGCGAACAAGGGATTGGGGTGAAATTCAGAGAGTCCGGACACGGCTCAGTATAACCTTTAAA
>CAZSON010000493.1:0-2122 GCA_964608375.1 uncultured Desulfobacter sp.
AGGGTTTTCTTTACAACATGAAACTGCAATGGTATCTGGGTTGGGTCGGTGGAGGAATGTTTCATATCGATTTTAAGGATGAAAACCATGACAGATCAAAAAAAAACGGCGATCCTATGTCCGAATTGTCGAAAACTGATAAGCAAAGATGAATCCCGTTGCCCATACTGCGGCATCGCCCGTCCGGGATCACGGCTGAAAAACAATATTTGGACCCGGGGATTTAATGATCCGGACCGGATCATTAAAATAATTCTTTATTTAAACATCGGCTTATATGTTATTTCCCTTTTGTTAAATCCGATGTTGCCCCGCTTTACTTTTAACCCGATGGCGTTTTTATCCCCTGAAAATAAAAGCCTTTTACTGTTGGGTGCAACCGGGACCATTCCGATTGATGCTTTGAACAGATGGTGGACCCTTATATCGGCCAACTATCTTCACGGAAACATATTACATATTTTCTTCAATATGTTTGCCTTCAAGCAGATTGCGCCTCTGGTGGTTCAGGAATATGGCGTTTATCGCATGTTTGTGCTTTATACCCTTGGGGGTGCAATCGGTTTTTTTGTCTCCTATCTGGCGGGCGTGGCTTTTACCATCGGCGCTTCAGCCGCATTGACCAGTTTGATCGGTGCAACCCTTTACTTTGGTAAAAGCCGGGGCGGAACATATGGACAGGCTATTTATCGTCAGATCGGCGCCTGGACGATCGGCATATTTATTTTTGGTTTTATTGTTCCGGGGATCAATAACTGGGGGCACGGCGGCGGAATTGCGGCCGGCGTGATCCTCGGGTTTCTCCTTGGGTACCACGAGCGGAAACCGGAGAACCTCTTTCACAAGATCCTGGCCGGCGGCTGTATGGTTTTGACGATAACGATTCTGATGTGGGCGGTCGGATCAGGTATTTATTATCGTTTGGGCGGTCGGTGAACCTGATTTCGAAATTGAAAAAATTGTCGGTTTTATGAAGGTATTAGATAAACACCCGGGACAAACGCTCCACCCCTTCCAGCAAATCCTCAACCCCATAAAAGGCAAAACTCAGCCGCAGGTAATTCCGCAAGCCGCCCATACTTGAAAACTTAATGCCGGGTTGGAAGCGGACCCGGTGTTTTTTTGCCTTTACAAGTATGCCTTCGGCATCCGTTCCATCTGATAAATAAGACCAAATAAAGTAACCGCCTCCAGGATCCGTGAATGAAAGGGTGGGTATCTGCTCGCGAAGCGCTCCACACATGGCAACCAGGCGTTCACGATAAGTTACTTTTAGGAAGTTCAGGTATTCTTCCTGCATCCCAAGTTCGATTACACTGTTCACAATACTTGAAACAAAAGGATTCAGGCCGCCGCCGCTATCGAGGTGACCGCAGAGGGTAAACGATTCCAGCAGGGAGGGGTCGGAGTGTATCCATCCCAAACGGAGTCCCGGAGCGAGTATTTTTGAAAAAGAGCCCAATGAGAGAACACGTTTTGCGGTATCGTAGTAGACCATGGGGGACGGCGGTCTGTCGGTATAAGCCAGCAACTGATAGACTTCATCGGCAACAATGAGAAAATCATATTTTTCACTCAGCCGAACCAGCTTTTCGCGCCGGTCTCCTGAAAGGGTAAAACCGGCCGGGTTGTGAAAAGTTGGTATGGAATATACAAAAATCGGTCTGTGTTTATCCAGTCGCTCTTCTAAAGCCTCGATGATTAATCCGTTTTCATCGATCGGCGTGCCAACGACTTTCAAATTATGGTCGGCAAAAATACGTAAGGCCAGAAAGTATGAAGGCTCTTCAACAATAATCGTATCGCCCGGTTTGGTATAAAGAGAGCATATTTGATCGAGCGCCTGGGAGATCCCCGCGGTAATAAACAGATGATCCGGGTCCACAGCCAGCGAGTATTTCCGGCTTAAAAACTGAGACAATGTTGTCCTGAAATTGGTGCTGCCCTGCTGTATACCGTACTGCAGGATGTTTCGATCACCTTGTAAGAAACGATGCTCCGCCGCCTGTGTCATCTGCTCTAAAGGCAGGATGTCTACATGGGGCTGGCCGATTCCAAGGTCAATCCAGCCTTCCGGGACACTAGTTTGAGCAACCTGAACTTTGGCCATTGTTCCTCCGGC
>CAZSON010000494.1:0-2121 GCA_964608375.1 uncultured Desulfobacter sp.
TATGAATATCAGCTCTTTGGCCTGTCGAAACTGACGGATCATATTGGACCAGAAGATGAATATGATCATCAAAACGGTCAATATCAATAGTATCAACTCCTGGTGTGACCAATGTCCCTTTTTCCAACGATCCACAACAAAACTTATGCACAATATTATACATAAAAACCAAGCTATTGGAACCCATAAATAAAAGGGATGGCTTAAAAGGGAAAACAGATAAACGCCCGGCAACCACAGAACAGGATGATTATAGCCGATGGCACGGCTGGGTGCCAGAATTACAGAGGCAAAACCGAGCCGGGAAATCTGTTTGACATGCTTTTTTTTAAAAATAGATCTTGGTTGGGGAAGATCGTTCCATCCCAATTCCCTGTCCAAAGGAAAATTATTTGCTTTTGTCATTAAAAAGCTGTTTTTGAAGCCTTGAAGCACGTTTTTCAGGTAATTTTTTGGTTCTGCCCTGACCGCTTCTAAAAAGACTTTTACACCAAGTTCGTCGCTTTCCTTGAGCCCGATAAAATATGAGATAATAAGCTGATTGATATAGAAATTTTTTGCTTCCGGGTTGAGTTGAAAAAGTCGATTAAGCTTTTCATCATCGGCAGTCAGGAGATATTCATATTTATCGCGATACGGTTGGCGAACTTTAGCGGGAATCGAATTGATATTTCTGTAAAGAGTTACGGGCCCGCCCTGCATCGGCTCAGCATTGTGCCATATAAACCAGCCCAAAAGCTTATATCTTTTCGTATTGATTCCATTTCGTATATCAAGCCCAGGTGTTTTTGAAATTGTTGCGGCTTTATACATCAAAACCCAGGATCGATCATGCGTTAATGTCTTTGTGCCGGTGCTCGGTTTATGAAAGAGGCCGATATAAACAGCATAAAATGAGAGGCAACTGATGGTGATTAATGATAGAATCGCAAATTTTGTTTTCCGGCCTGCGGTGTCAAACCAGATAAACAGCAAAAACAGACTTGCCAGGGGTAAAAGATTGTATTTCACAAAGAAACCCAAAGTGAAAAACAGACTGGCGCTGACATAAAAGATCGACTTTTTGATCGAGTCGAGAGTCGAATACCCAAAATATGCCAATGCCAGGCTTACCAGGAAGAGGTCTGATTGAAACCATTCCGGACGGGTGGTCGAAACATTTCCGATGATAAAGGGATTTAGCGAGTAAAACAGAACGGAGGCAGAGGCGATAGGGGCGTCAAAGATATATTCCAGCGCCAAATACATAAAGACGAGCATCCCGATATCGGTAAGATGCTGGATCACCAAAAGGAATAATTGAGGGGCCAAATATTGGGGTGGAAAAATGTTCAACGATTCGAAAAAAAAGTTGAAGATCCCGAAAAAAAAAGGATATCCACCGGCAAGGGCCAAATGACTGTCCCAATTAGAGATCATCTGAAAATAGGTTGAGCCATCACCTGAGATATTAAGAGGGTAGGTGACACAAAAGATAAGACGAACCAAGGAGATGATTATAAATGTTATGGCGAACAGGTTCGCGCGGTGACCCTTCCTTTTTTTTTGCAGATCGAGAGTGGATTCGATTTTTTCTTTTGAAAACTGTAAAATCCGATAAAACAGATAAAAAATAAAACTGACACCCAAAGAAAAAAATAAAACATTTTTCAGATGTTTGAGGAACAAGCCGGTTTTAAATACCGGATCAAGTTTTACTTGAAGATGCGGGTCGACTCCCAGAGAAGTGATTTTCAAACCATTCGTATCAAAAATCATTTGACCGATCTGATTAATGGGGACGAATGCTTGAAACTGCGCTTTGGTTTTAAAGTTGATTGTCTGAAATCCCGGTTGCGTCACCTTGATTTCTTTGATATGTACAGTGCCTTTTCGATTTAAGGGATCTATCCTGAGATAGGCTGCTGAAAAAAGACTGCCGATTTTCTGACTGTATCGGCCGAATCCTTTTTCGATCCGGACGGCGCTTGTATTTGAGTTATTGTAAGTTTTTTTCGGCCCGGACCAGTAAAATCTGAATTTTCCGGTTCGATCCGATGTCAGCTCAACACTGATATTTGCCCGAAAAGACGACATCAAAAAAGAAAAGACAAACAGAAGCAGAAAAAAAAGTAAAAAAAT
>CAZSON010000495.1:0-2117 GCA_964608375.1 uncultured Desulfobacter sp.
AACAGCGATTTTCGCACTGTGTTTTAAGACACAATTAATCTTCACTTTTTTAAGCGTTTCACGTGAACTCAAAAAGAACTTTTCTATTCCCCAGCCAAGAGATTGCGGGCGAGTCTTTGTCCATCTGGGCGGCTTTGATGATCGGGTTATGGGCTCTACGGGGGAATTTTACGATGATATGGCCATCTCGTATCGACAAGTCCGCTTTCATATTGATGAATTTACGAAAGATTGTAGGCGCCCGGCATTCTTCAAATCCCCTCAATTTCTGGGAAAGAAAATGATAGAGAGAATGTGCGATCATCGTCATCAGAACATCGAAGTGCACCTTGATCAACACCGGCGAGGAAAGGGCGTTCAGGCTGAAGAACTTAACTGCTTCGGCGATGCCATTCTCAATCCGCCATCTCTTGGCATAACGGAATACGAGCGTGTCAACCGGACTTAGAAAATCATTGCTGATCAAAAAGGAGGGGCGTTCCCTTCCCGTGCCTTTCATGACAATTTGCCTGAGTTTGTCATCATAGCCGGGAAGATGAATCAGGGATTCGAACACAAAGGGGCTTTTATATTTTCTTTTGGGAATATCCAGGTGGATTTTTTTCCAATGGCCATGCGGGATCTGCTCTACATCAGCCAAGAGCTTGCGGCCCCTGCGGCGCAAGGTGATAAACTGGACCTGCATCTCATTCAGGATGTTCAAGTGCCCGTAGCTGGTAAGTTTGGAGTCAAACACAAGTGTGGAGGTGAGCCCCCCGTGGACTTTTTTCCAAAACTTGACAAATGCAACGATTTGCTCGGAGGCCTCGGACCGCAGAATATCGGCCTGTGCGTAGTGAAACAACGTTGACTCACAGTCTTGCGCAAAGAGGGTTAAAGCGCCTTTGAGCCTTTTGCCGCGGGTCGGGACCCAGTGGGTTTGTAAAACCGATTCGTCCCCATAATGCGGAATGGTATGAAAATCCAGGTTGATGGTATCAGAGCGATAGACATGCTGACGATTCATCTGACGAACAAAACTTCGCAGCAGCCTATCCAGCGCCAAGGAATCTAAGCGGTAGGAATAGTCGGAGATGGCGGTGCATTTGGGAAGCACATTCAGTCCGGCAAAAAGGCCCATGCCCTGGTCAAAACTGAGGTCATTGATTTGACTGAGTCGCTCTTTACCGATGAGTTTCAAAGCCAGAAAAGAGAGGAAATATTGCAGAGGGGGGATTTGTTTGGAACCCGGCAGAGATGCCTGGTCGACGATTTTGGGAAGGCCCAGCCGCTCTATAAGAGGGGCAAAAAGGAAAATACCCCCGACAGAACAGGCGGCAGCTTTCCCATCTAACAACTCAGAAGTCAGCACCCGCGCCTCTTGGGGCACTTCGGCACCTTGAACGGTTTCTCCGATGCGCATCTTGGCTCTGCGTGGCACAGGCGGAAAACCCGCTTTTTGAAGGAGCCTGTTGATCGTTCGGGGAGTGACTTCAAAACCATCAATTGCCAGGATTTCAGCGATCCGGTAACTTGAAAGATTGTGCAGCCGGCGGATTTCAAATATGCGTTGCTGGATTTCTTTAGGCAAGCGTGATCCCTGGGGGCCCCGTTTTTCGGTAAATTTGAAGGTGAGCTTTCCGGACTTAAATTTCTGTTTTAAAGCGTTGAAAGAAGGTACGGTATAGCCGAAACGATTCGAAACCACGCGTGCCGGCAGGTTGTCCACATAGAATGCCCGCAGGGCTTCGTACTGCTTTTGTCCCGGTGACCGAGGGTGTGCGAAATAGCGATAAGGATCGATTTGGGCTACCATAAATATATAGATACAATATGTCTCATTGAATGTCAAGATAAAAATGTTAAAAAGATACAACATTTTGATACGGCAGGCCGTATCCGACACAATATGCAGCAAAAATGGGGTGTTTATGGCGTAGAATCCCTTGCCCGGAATTTGAAAAATATTTCTAACTTTCACCATATGGTCTGATTGAGACATATAATATCTATCGTTCTACTTTGTTGATTTGGCGCTTATGAAATATAACACCTTGTTTATTAATGCGTTTCTGAATTTATAAAAACGGCCAATCCTAATAAGTTGAATCAGATTGTCCGATGCGAAAATCGCTGTT
>CAZSON010000496.1:0-2113 GCA_964608375.1 uncultured Desulfobacter sp.
CAAGGGCGCTTTGTTACAGAGGCGGAAGTCAATGAGGTTCGGATGCTTCTCCACAATAATCCGTTGTGGAATCGATCTCGTTTGTCCCGTGAATTGTGTGAGCGTTGGAATTGGCGTCGCCCTGATGGTCAAATTAAAGACATGGCCTGCCGTGAATTTCTTCGAAAACTTGAGTCTCGTACCTTAATAAAACTTCCTCCCCGTCAGCGTTACAGCCCTGGACGGGTTCCAGCAAAAATTGAAGCGGTAGATGTTGATCGGAGTACGGTATCCTGCTTATTATCAAAGCTCCAGCCAATTGAAATCGTCAATGTAAGCAAAGGCTCTAAATACGAGAAAATTTTTAATTTTCTCGTAAAGGAATACCATTACCTCAGTTATGGACGTCCCATTGGTCAAAATATGAAATACCTGATCCTTGGCCAAAACAAACGTGTTCTTGGCTGTCTTCTTTTTGGGGCTGCGGCCTGGAAGACTGAGCCCCGTGACCAGTTTATAGGCTGGTCAGTAGATGTCCGCGAACAAAATCTAAGTTTGATTTGTAACAATACACGCTTTTTGATTTTGGACTGGATTAGAGTTCCACATCTTGCAAGTCATGCTCTTGGGATATGCCTACGCCGTTTATCGGGTGACTGGAAACACCGCTATGGAACAGATATCGCAATGGTAGAGACATTTGTTGATACAACACTTTACGCTGGAACCTGCTATAAGGCTGCCAATTGGATCAAGATTGGTCAGACAAAAGGACGAAGTCGTCAGGATCGTGACAGAACATTTAAGGTTTCGATTAAAGATATTTTTGTTTATCCCTTACGTCGCGACTTCCGTCAGTTGTTGCTCACTTAAAATAAAAAGAATTCAGGGCAGATCACAACCTATAAAGGAAAGGGTTATGATCGTAGAGAATGAAATAATATCTGTTTTTGGTACAAAGGATTTTGCGCAATACGAGCAAAATATGTATGAAAAATATCAGGAAATGGCAGAACGTGAAATTATCATCCAGCTTAATAAACTCCTGTCCACCCCATCTTTCCTAATACTATTGAAACAATGGTGCGCTAAATGTGCCTGTCGTTTCCATGAATATCGTGAAATAACGGTTCGATTGAAATCTGGAAAACGATGGAATGTTATCTCTCCCGTTTTCCTTCGATCGAAACCAAAGAGAAAACGCGGTAAAGCACCGAAACAACAAAAAGGGGCATTACGACATCTTGGTCTTGAGTTACTTGGGATCATAAAACAGATCAGTCCTGCGTTGATTGAGATTTGTGTCTCCATGGCCGTTCTATGTCCTTCTTTTGAAGTCGCTGCCAATGCTTTGCGTGGGTTTGGAATCATTATGAATGATCACCTTCTGCAAAATATAACCATGCGTTTTGCTCGGTTAGCCAAAAGTGTCCGAGTCGAATGTCATGGTAATGATGTTTGGCAGAAATCTGGCCTCAAAATCTTGATCTGCGTTGATGGTGGGCGTATCCGTGAACGATGTACAAAACGAGGGAGACGCAAAACGGGCCAAAAAAGACAGGGGTATTCCACCGAGTGGTTTGAACCCAGATTGTTGACCATCAATCAATTTGATGAAGGGGGCAAAAAAATCAAATCTGTTAGTCCAATTCTTGATGGCTCCTGTGGTAGTTTGGATGATTTTTTTGAATTGCTCAAGCAACATCTTTTATCGATAAATCTTGATGAGGCATCAGAAATTGTTTTTTGCGCAGATGGTGGAAAAGGCATTTGGCCTAGAACTGAAAAACTCATAAATGAATTGAGCCTTAGTAATGCGAAGCAAATACTCGACTATACACACGCAAAACAGAATATGAATATGGTCAGAAAATTAATCTCAGATACCCTAAAGTTGTCAGATAAAGAAAATAGAAAACTCTCTAAAAAGATCCGTGAATTACTTTGGAATGGTGATATTAAAGGAATTTCAAAATTGGTTAAGGAAAAATTAGTTGGAAAAAGAAAAGCCCCAAAGGCTGCGTTGGAAAAGTTGAACAATTATTTTGGGGAACACTCCAGGTTCCAATATAATACATTTTGCAACAATGGATTGCCCACGGGTAGTGGTTCTATCGAAAGTGCCATTCGTCGA
>CAZSON010000497.1:0-2105 GCA_964608375.1 uncultured Desulfobacter sp.
CAAGAAAAAATGGATATTAAAATCGCGACAATAAATTCCGGGCCTTTGTTCTTTTTATCTGTCTCCTTCTCTATGACGTTTGAAAATCCAGCCATCCCAGAGGCTATGGGTGTAATTGTAAAAGATAAGAAAAATTGGGCTAGTGCCCAGGGACGATAGCACCTGTATGGTTGTTATGCGAAGGGCATCTTCAGGAAATTGAAGGTCCGGTTGAAATATTGTCTCCGTACCGAGGAACACGGTATTTTCCAGCAGCACGCCAACGGCAACCACAAAGGGTAAAAGAAACATATTGCTCGCATGCATAAATGATCGCATCCATATCGCGCCTAGAAATAACCATACGTAAATCGATGTGAACAATCCAAAAGGACCGCCGGATAGATTATCCATGACCAGTCCTAGTAAAATGATAATCGGCAGCGTCTTCCAGGCCGGCCGAAATAAACCGAGGTAGAGAACGTACGGAACCAGCAGATCGTAAATCTTATCTGAAAAGGGAAGAAGCGGAATCAGTGTCGCTTGAAGGATGATCAAACCTAAGGATACGACGATATATAAACAATAGGTCACTTTTTGCTCGCAAAGTCATCTCTTTTAGTGTTTAATAACACCATAACCTCTTCCAGTTTTTCAAAATCAACATAGGGCGACACATAAACTTCCTGGAAGATTCCCGAGTTCCGTCGGATAATAGCTGAAACAGATCCGATCGGTAAACCCTTTGGAAAAACACCATCAAAACCGGATGAAACAACCTGATCTCCAACTTTTATATCATCTTTGCGCAGTACGAAGTTGAAAAAAAACCGCCCCTTTGTCTCTCCCTTAATGATTCCCCGGGCTCTTGTCCGCTGAACCCTCGCGTCCACAGCGCTGTTGCGATCAACGATCAACAGAACCTTGGCGTAATGGGTTGAAACATCCATTACATGTCCGACAATACTCTCGGGAATAACTACCGGTTGCCACTTTTTAACACCCTCTGCACTTCCTTTATCGATGATAATCGTTTGATACCAGGGAGAGGGGTCTTTACCGATAACTTCAGCTGCAAGGGTTTTACTGATGGCTGTTTTTTGGAATTTGAGCAAGTTGCGGAGGCGGGAGTTGGAAAGCGCTATTTCATTTAACGCCCGGTTGCTTTCAATGGCATTTCGCAGCTTCTTTTTGAGATGATCATTCTCATTTTCCACTGAAACCAGAAAGAAATAGTGGGTCCAAACATCCTTTGCGAAATGAATCGTATGGGTAATCGCTTTTTGAAAGGGGGCGACCAAAGGGACTGCAAATTGATTCAATCCATAAAAAGAAGAACGGTGCCTGCTAGTGATAAAAAGGATTGTAATGTTGACACCGATCAAAACGAGTACGCCAACAATTATCACCATCCTTCTCGGAAACATAAAACTATGTAATCACGACCTGTTTGAGCATTTCAATGCTATCGAGCGCCCTTCCCGAACCGAGGGCGACTGTCGATAATGGATCCTCTGTTACCGTAATGGGGAGTCCGCTCTCCTCTCTGAGTAATTTATCAAAATTTTTCAGGAGGGCGCCTCCACCGGTCAATACAATCCCCCGATCGACAATGTCCGCTGCCAGCTCCGGGGGTGTCTGTTCCAGAGCGATCTTAACCGTTTCCAAAATAGCGTCGATCTGTTCCGAAATAGCAACACGTATCTCTTCGGAGTCAATTTCGAGAATCTTGGGAATTCCGGATACAAGATCCCTCCCCTTTACTTCGATCGTCTCCAGGTTCTTTGTATCGGGATAGGCATTTCCGATCGAAGTTTTGATCGCCTCCGATGTCATTTCACCGATTAGCAGGTTGTATTTTCTTTTAATATACTGGATGATGGCGCCATCCATTTTATCGCCTGCCACTCGTATTGACCGGCTGTACACAATTCCGGCCAGACTGATGACCGCAACCTCTGTTGTACCGCCGCCAACATCAACAATCATATTGCACGTAGGTTCTGTGATCGGAAGCCCGGCCCCGATGGCAGCCGCCATCGGTTCTTCGATGAGAAACACCTCACGCGCACCTGCGGATTCAGCAGATTCCTTTACTGCCCGCTTTTCGACCTGGGTAATACCGG
>CAZSON010000498.1:0-2101 GCA_964608375.1 uncultured Desulfobacter sp.
TTAACACAAATGACGCTATGCCTCAAAGGAGACCATCTTTCTCATTTTATCGACCCCTTTACTTATCTTTCAATCATCAATCCCAATACGTCCCCCATTATGGCTCTAAATAAAATGGGGCTTGACAATCCTTGTCGCATGTATATACTTCAAGTATATACATCGTCAATGGAGGCATTATGAACACTGCAAAGATTTTTAAAAGCGGTAATTCCCAAGCAGTACGATTACCCAAGGAATTCCAATTTGATACCTCTGAGGTCCAGATTTTTCGAAGGGGTGGTGAGGTTGTTCTCAAACCTGCCCCTCAGGATCTTTCACGGGTATTTGATCTGCTAACCGAATTATCAGATGACTTTATGGAGAATGGACGGCAACAACCTCCCATTCAAGAACGGGAAACATTTTGATGTATATGCTGGATACCGACATTTGCATTTACATTATCAAACGTTCGCCGAGAAGTGCCCTGAGACGATTAGAGACTTTACGGCCGGGGGATCTTGCCATGTCTGCGATCACATTTGCCGAATTAATGAATGGCGCAAAAAAAAGTCAACGAGTTGAAGCTAATGTAGCAAGATTAAATGAATTAGCAGAACTGATTGAAATACGACCTTTTGATAAGAGAGCCGCGATTTGCTATGGGGATGTCCGTTCAATACTAGAAAAAAAGGGCAATGTCATAGGAAGCAATGACTTATTGATCGCTGCCCACGCCTTGAGCCTTGACTGGATATTGGTAACCAATAATGAAAAAGAATTTAAGCGAGTTGATGGGCTAAGGATAGAAAATTGGGTATGAATGATCTCAAACACTTGTCTTTATATTCGTTTGTTAGTTTTTTCCCAATCATAAATTCATTTTCCGCCCGCAAGGCCTAGCCCTTTCATGATCCGTTACCCCGATCGTGAAAAACCAACAAAAAACCTTAGCGTTCTTAGCGCCTCTGTTTACCCCGCCTGTCGAAGATGCCGCAACGCGGTGCCCCGCCGTGCTCTGTGAAATTTTTACCCAGTTAAACCTTCCTTTTCTGTTTCACCGGGGCCGAAGGACAGCGAAGTTTACCCGGTAGGTTCGGTAAATCGTACTGGGCCCATTTCATCGGGGACTACTGACTACTATCTTCTCCCTTTTCATTATTTACTTTTCACTATTCACTTCAATGTTAAAAAGTATGTACAATTTGTCAACGATGTCCCGCAAATCCCTTGACCCTCAACTTTTTATCGATGTAAGAAAAAAATGATTGACAACGTCTTACTTTTTAATTATCGTAAACAGCTAAAAAGATCTTTTATCCACAAAAATGAAAGGATGCGAATGCAACCGATGCAATCAAAAGTGACATCCAAGGGCCAGGTGGTGATACCCAAACCCATACGGGAGCGGTACGGTATCAACACCGCCACCACTGTTTTCTGGGTTGAAAAAGGAGAAGGTGTCCTGCTGGTGCCGGACGTCGAAGACACGATTGTGACTGCCCGCGGTATGTTTAAAAGATCGGGAATGCTGAAAAAGCTGCTCGAAGAAAAGGCGGCCGATAAAGCCAGAGAGGCAAAAACTGAAAAACTCCAATAGTTATGTTTTAGATAGCTATGCCCTGATCGGCTATCTTGAAGATGAACCGTTCTCCGATCGGATTGAGCATTTGCTGAAAAGTGCGCGAAACGGTGGAAGCCGTCTTTATCTTCACGCGATTCATCTCGGTGAGGTGTATTACATCACGTTCAGGGCACATGGTGATAAAAACGCTGACCTGGCCTATGCCAGAATAAAAGCGTTTCCTTTGAAATTGATTGACTCGATAGACGAACCCCTTCTGTTAACTGCGGCGCTGTTCAAGGCACAATTCCCAATCTCATATGCAGATTCGTTTGCTGCAGCTTTGTCGAATCGTTTAGAATGCACACTTCTAACCGGTGATTCGGAATTTAAATCGCTTGAAAAAGCAGGCCGCCTAACCGTGGAATGGCTAAAATAATCCCCTCAAAACGCTTATCGTTATTTCCCTTTTTCCTGTTTTCCCATGCTTAATCCGTACCCCATAATCCAGTTCTTTTCACTAGTTACTTTTCACTGTAATTTAAGTCGCTTTAG
>CAZSON010000499.1:0-2086 GCA_964608375.1 uncultured Desulfobacter sp.
TTACTACACTTTGCGTCTCTATGGTATTGAATAATTATTCCTTACCACGTGACCATGTTATCCTCCAGGACATGGATGAATTGATGAACAAAAAGGATGAATTACAGTTGTTTCAAATCACTCCCACCAGCAGGCTCAGATTCAGGCCACCGTGATAAAGTGGATAGGGTTTCAGCTGTATCGACAATTTTTTCATCACTTTGGCATCGGGCACCAACATCGCGATTCGCCATCTCTTAAAATCGTTTTTCAGCTTTTTGATGATTTCACGGTAAAATTTGTCCTTATCCCCGTGAGGTTCGAGTCGCATGCCGAATGGGGGATTCAGTATGATGACACCTCTTTGTGATGTATATTTCAATGGTAAAAGATCAAAGAAATTTTTCGAAGAGACCTTGAGCACACGGGAAAATCCATATTTGCGACGCACTTCCTGAATCGCTTGACACATCTTGGGGTTATTGTCCGAGGCAAATATAGATGGCGTTTTTGCTTCGACAATCCTCCTGGCGTATGTTTTCTTGATATGCGCCCATTGATTGGCACGAAATGACGGCCATGTCATGAACGCAAATTTCCTGTAAAACCCCGGGGGTATGTTTTGCGCGATCATTACGGCTTCAAGAGAAAAAGTCCCGGAGCCACACATGGGATCTATCAGGGGTTCTGTCCCGGAATATCCTGCAAAAGTCAAAGCAGCCGAAGCAAGGGTCTCTCGTAAAGGCGCTTTGCCGACAACTGGTTTAAGGCCTCTCCTAAATAGCAATGCCCCGCTGGTGTCTAGGGAAATGGTAAACCGGTCATCCACAACCCGGACAAACAGGCGCTGATTGTCCATATCATCCGATCTGGATGCTGTGGCCTTGTTTTGATAACCCGACAGACGGGTTGTGATGCTCTTTTGAAAACAATCGGTGATGGCGGATGTGTGAAAGAGTCTCGAGTGTTTGGCTTTAATGCTGAAGCGGATGTCAGCCAATGGAGATAAATAGAGTTCCCACGCAACGCCAGACAGCTTTTTTGCGAGCTGTCTGAAATTGGTTGTTTTGAATTCGGTTACCCGCATCAGGATTCGATTGGGAATCCTGAGCATCAAATTTGCTATGTATCCATCTGACAGACGTCCGTTGAACATTACGCCGCCGGAAACGATTCGGGGCGCTTCTTCAGAAAGTTGAAGCGCTGCCAGTTCGTTGAAACATAAAGCCTCCAGCCCGGGTGCCGTTGCGGCGAAAAAGGCGTGAGTGCGCCCGATCACATGGCGTTTTAACCGCTTTTCAAGCGGGGTTTTTGAAATCATATCGAGCGTTCGATTGGAATTGCGTCATCAGGTAAGCAGTATCGTTTCTTTTATAAAATCTGTGGTAAAATCTTTTCGAGCTAAAATGCGAATTCTTTTTTATCAAGATTTAAGACCTTTGTTTTCTCCTTTTATCGACCCTGGGCCCTTTCCGTAGCGCAGGACCCGTTGCCCGGTGGCGACCAGGGTCCAGTCTGCGCGGCCTTTCACCAGCCACGACACGGCAAAGAATCCCAGAGCAATTGTCTCCGGCCAGAAGATCGATATGTGGGTGACCTTCTTCGCAATAAATATCGACAGCATACATACGAGAATTGCCACCCCGCAGGCTCGATATAGCAGGTTGCGCGTCCGCTTACCAAAATGCAGCGACGTTCCTTTTTTGACTTAAGAACACCGCAAGAGAAACAAGGATTCCAACAAAGGCGGCCACGGCCCCCGTATAATAGTAGGCGCTGACCGAGCTCATCAACTCCCAGGGCTGCACCCCTGTCGTAGGCCTCCAGCCGGCGATGACCCAGAGAAGAAGGGGCAGCATTAGACCCATCCTGGCAAACGTGACGAAGGGATGAAATTGCTGTTGAATGATACTCGAAAATTCACTAAATCTTATATTTCTCGATATCGGCGACTATTTGTCCAGTCCTCTTTGCATCCCACGCAGGTAGCTGATTTGGCCTACGTGCATGGCAAGTTCGGTGGCTATCATACTCAAGGTGATACCGATCGCGTCAGGCGACTTGTCAGGCCGCGGTACTTCAGACAGCTTTTCGTCAGGTATGGCGT
>CAZSON010000500.1:0-2084 GCA_964608375.1 uncultured Desulfobacter sp.
GACGAAATGGCAACCAAGATCAGCATCGAGTTTTACGCAGATGCAATAGATGCATTTACAAAAGCTATAATGGATTAAGCAGCTTGTATTTATGAAGCCTCGAAAGCCTCCTTACTTGTAAACTCTGAGAGGTTCACTTGTTTGTGAGGCCTTCGTATATTCTCGGAATTGTCAAACTCTGGGAGTCTCCCCGGCAAAGCCGGGGGTTTACCCATGATTAATGAACCCAACGGGGTCGTGTCTTCATTCTTGACAGAATTACAAGAAAAAAAGCCACGCCGAGGTTTCTATTTTGCTCTTATTTCCGTATGAATAATGGAACAGTTTTACGCCGCCCGGCTTATCTTAAAATCTGATCGGCGATCCTGTTCAGACATATCTGGGTCGTACCCCCACCCATTGACCATCCCCTGACATCTCTGTAATAGCGTTCCACTTCGTAGTCCGCCGTATAACCGTAAGCACCGTGTAATTGAATCGCCTGGTCACAGACCCAGACCGCCATCTCATTAGCAAATTTTTTTGCCATGGCAGCCTCTTTTGCAATCGTTTTTCCGTTTTTTTCAAACTTCATCAGTGCATCATAAACCAAAAGCCGGGCCGCCTGGATCTTGATCTCCATTTCAGCCAGAATCCAGCGGATGCCTTGAAATTCAGCAATTGATTTGCCGAATTGAACACGCTCCTTGCAATGACGTAGCGCTCGTTCATAGGCCCCTTGGGCAAAACCGACACAAAAGGCCGAATTGCCACACCGTTCAGAATTGAACTCATTCATTATTTCCCTAAATCCCTTACTCCCTGCCGGAATTAAAAGGTTTTTTTCGGGAACCTTGACATCTTCGAAAATAATTTCATCTAAGCTCGAGCAGTGCCGTCCCATCGATTCCTCTGTTTTTCCCAGATGCACCCCGGGACTATCCCGATCGACAATAAACATGCTGATTCCCTTTGAAGGTTTATCCAGATTTCGCTCGGTTTTAGCCAATACGACATAAAGGCTTGCAATCCTGCCGTTAGATATGAAGGCCTTCCTCCCGTTTAGGAGATAATATCCGTTTTTTTTCTCGGCAAACGAAGACATACTGCCGGCATCCGATCCGGCATTCGGTTCGGTTTGACAGTAGGCGCCGATCTTTTTCCCGGATGCCATATCAGGCAGGTATCTTCTTTTCTGATCTTCATTGCCCTGGTTTGCAATTGACCGGGAGCAGGCCGAGGTGTGAGTCAACGGAATTGAAGCCCCGGCTCGGCCCATTTCCTCGCAGAGGATGACCAGGTCCACCATAGACCCACCTGCACCTCCATACTCCTCCGGAATTAAAAGACCCATAAAACCCATTTCTGAAAGCAGCCGATAATATTTATCCGGGTATTTCCCGTCTTTCTCCCACTGCTTAACATAAGGCGCAATTTCTTTTTCGGTAAACTTTCTGACCATATCCCTGAATATTTTGTTTTCTTCTGACAGCAGGCGATCAATCATGAAATATCTCCTTTTAATTTATCGATAAAATTTCTTTCATTTTTCAATGTCTAGTGTCTAGATAATTTTTGCAACAATCAGGCCATCAGACTTAACATTATGTTATTATTACTATTTTTAACATATATCAACAAAGAAATTCAAATCTTATTGTTTCATTTATATACAAATTCCGCTCGAATTAGATTGAACTGTAGAAATTTGAACTAAACTCGATCGGATAAACCAGGTCGTTTGATCGTAATTAAACTGTTTTTTGCATTGTTAACCGAATTCATAATTGATAACTCAAGTTTCGCACCCTCTATGGGGTGCGATATCGCGTCTGGTGTAGGGTGAATAAAATTTTTTGGAAAAACAATGAGAAGGCTGATGTGAACCGAAATGCATAAGGTTACCACCGTGCACAGGCACGCGATGGTCTGAATTTTATTGTAATATAAGTTGCTTCTGAAATTATAACTTTTCAAAGGTTTTGTGCCGTTGTTAAAGAGCTCATCATCAATTTTTTCCATAAAAATTTCTTTTTACCCTATGCCTGATGCGACTTTCCTTAAAATATCAGGTGCGAAACTTGAGTGATAAGTTTTCCCTCTCT
>CAZSON010000501.1:0-2083 GCA_964608375.1 uncultured Desulfobacter sp.
AAACTTAGATTCATAAAGAAAGTGATCGGAATGTCAGAACAAGCGGAATCAGAACTAGATCCACAGATTTCTTCTGTGGAAAAAGCGCACGAAACTCCCCAGGGCTGGGAGCCTAACATTCTTGCGTTTGCATGCCACTACTGCGCCTTTGCCGCAGCCGATCTGGCAGGAGTGATGAGACTCTCATATCCTGCTAACGTAAAGATTATCCGGCTTCCCTGTACAGGTAAACTGGATGAAAAGCATGTGCTTCGTGCTTTTGTTCGAGGTGTTGACGGGCTATTTGTTGCCGGTTGACTGGAAGGTCAATGCCATTTCCTGGAAGGAAATATGCGCGCAAAAACAAAGATCGAAATCCTGAAACATCTATTGTTGGAGGTCGGCCTTGACCCTGCGCGGGTGACCATGTACAACCTCTCTGCTGCGATGGGGCCGAGATGGGCTGAGATCTGTACCGAGTTCACGGAAACGATCAAAAAATTGGGCCCGTCTCCCATCTGGTCGATCGATCAAAAACTAAAAAAGAAAAGGGCAGGGGAGAAAAAATGATAGTCGCAAAGAGAAAACCCTTTGAAGAAATTAAAGAGTCGCTGAAGAAGTATAAAAAAATCCTCAATGTGGGCTGCGGAACATGTGTTTCAGTTTGCCTTACCGGTGGGGAAAAGGAAGTGAAGATATTAAATGCAGAGCTCGAAATGGCAAGAAAACTTGAGGAAAATCCGATCGAGCTGGATGCTTTTTGTGTCGAAAGACAGTGCGACAGGGAATTTTTAGCCGAGCTTGACCCTATCGTAGAGGATTATGAAGTGATCATGTCGATGGCCTGCGGAGTAGGGATACAGTTCTTGGCAGAGAGATTTCCCAAAAAACCGATTTTACCGGCGGTAGACACCTCAGGTTTAGCTGTAAATCAGGATGTGGGCTGGTATGAAGAAAGATGCCGGTCATGCAGCAGCTGTGTGCTCGCCTGGACCGGTGGTATATGTCCGGTCACGCTATGTGCCAAAGGCCTTTATAACGGACCGTGCGGCGGAACGAACAAAGGGAGCTGTGAAATAGATAAAGACCAGCCGTGTGCCTGGCACATGATTTATGAACGGCTGGCAGGCCAAAACCGGCTTGACTGTATAATGAACATTCAGGCGCCCAATGAATGGAAGGATCAGGTTCCGCGGACCCTTCTTCACCACGGCTATAAAAAGCGAAACTATCGGGACAAGAGTTAAAACGGATTCTATCAAACAATCAACTCAAATTCGGTATCATTGCAGAGGAAAACAATGAAGTCAGGAAGTAATTTAGAGAAAATTTTAAAGGCGGGTCATTTTGCATTTACCGGCGAACTGGGACCACCGCGCGGAACCAGCGCTGAGGAGGTAAGAAAAAAAGCGGCTCACCTGAAAGGCAAGGTGGATGCGGTTAATATCACCGATAACCAGACCGCGGTAGTTCGTATGGCAAGCTGGGCCGCATGCATTATTTTAATTCAGGAAGGGTTGGAACCCAATTATCAGATGGTATGTCGGGATCGAAACCGCCTTGCCATGCAGGCGGATATACTGGGTGCGTATACGCATGGGATCCGAAACATGCTCTGTCTTTCCGGTGACCACTGCAAATTTGGCGATCACCCCCATGCAAAAGGGGTTTTCGACATCGATTCCATGCAGCTGATCCAGATGGTAAAAAAGATGCGTGATGAGGGAAAGTTTCTCAGCGGCAGCGAAATTGAAGAACCACCGAAGATTTTTATCGGGGCGGCAGCAAACCCGTTTGCGGATCCGTTTGAATGGCGGGTTCATCGTCTGGCGAAGAAAATAAGGGCGGGTGTCGATTTTATTCAGACCCAGTGCATCTACAACATGGAAAAGTTTCAGGAGTGGATTAAACAGGCCAATGATATGGGTCTGACAGAAAAGGTTTATATCCTTGCCGGGGTGACACCGATGAAAGGCGTCGGAATGGCGAGGTATATGAAAAACAATGTTCCGGGAATGGATGTTCCGGATGAAATTATCAACCGTCTTAAGGGCGTTGACAAGAAAAAACAGGCGGATGAAGGGATAAAGATCGCCTGTGAGCA
>CAZSON010000502.1:0-2077 GCA_964608375.1 uncultured Desulfobacter sp.
CAAAATAGAGAAGATGGGGAGAAAAGCGATTGCACTTCAATGTGATATTTCTTCTTTTATTGAGGCGGAACAGGTAGTTAAAACCGCTGCCGACACTTTCGGAAGCCTCGATATCCTTGTGAACAACGCCGGCATGAACTGGGACGGGGTCTCCTGGAAAATGACCGAGGAACAATGGGATCGCGTCATGGAGGTTAACTTAAAGGGTTACTTTAACTTTACCCGTCAGGTCGTACCCCTGTTGAAAGCGCAAAAGTCAGGAAAAATTGTCAATGTGTCGTCCATTAACGGTCTGCGTGGAAAATTCGGACAGACAAACTACTCTGCCTCCAAAGCGGGTATTATAGGATTTACAAAGGCCCTTGCAAAAGAAGTGGGTGCATTTGGTATCAATGTCAACGCAGTGGCGCCCGGCCTGATTGAGACCGCAATGCTTCGGGAAGCGCAAGCCCGGGATAAGATCATTGAATTGGCTTTGGATGAAATCGTTCTCAAGCGGGTCGGCCAGCCGGAGGATCTGGCACATGTCATCGTGTTTTTGGCCTCTGAAAAAGCGAGGCATATCACCGGAGAAGTGATCAAGGTGGATGGGGGACAGTATATTTAAGGGGGACTTTATGGGAAAAATCGGAATTATCGGTGTGGGACAGAGTAATTTTGTCCGGCAATATCCCGGTTCCATACGGGAATTGGCATTTGAAGGGTTTAAGGATGCCATGAAAGATGCAAACATAACAACCGGTGATATTGATGCATCCGTTATCTGTTCTGCACCGGAATACGATAAGCAGCGGTCACCCGCCGGCATATTTGCTGAATATCTCGGGCTCAATCCACAGCCCACCTTCTATGTGGAGAGCCTCTGTTCATCCAGCAGCATGGGATTACGACTCGCATATTCCCTTGTAAAATCCGGCCTCCATGATGTGGTGGCCATAATCGGGTTTCAAAAAATGTCGGAAATCTCCTCTTCCGAATCACAGGAAAGAATGGGTCGGGGCGCGGATATTCAGTGGGAAAGCCCCTTTGGCACCATGATGCCGGCCTATTATGCCATGTATGCAAGGGCCTACATGGACGTATACGGGGCCACTCTTGAGGATCTGGCCCGGGTCAGAGTAAAAGCAGCCACCTACGGACAGACGAACGAAAAGGCGGTTTACCGCAAACCGGTTACAGCTGAAATGTTCTCTGATCCTGAAAACAGGATGTCCGGTCCGGTGGCAAGCCCCCTTCGAGTGGGAGACTGCTGTGCCAATGCAGACGGCAGCTCCTGCATTATCGTTGCAAATGAAGAAAAAGCCGGTGTATTTTGCAAAAAACCGGTTTGGGTCCTGGGATTGGGCGCAGCTTCCGCGAGTGTCAACCTGGCCGGAAGGGATCTTTTTACCGGGTTGACCGTTGGTAAGCAGGCGGCTGATCAAGCGTATCAGATGGCCGGCGTCGCCCCGAAAAATATTGATGTAGCGGAGGTGCATGATTGCTTCACCATTGCTGAATTGATGGCCTATGAAAATTTGGGATTTGCAGAGCCGGGTGAGGGAAAGGAGCTGATCAGAGGAAAAGCGACTTACAAAGAGGGAACTATCCCGGTAAATGTCGATGGGGGTCTTTTATCCAAAGGCCACCCGATCGGCGCCACCGGCGGATCACAGATCAGAACGATTGTGCTTCAACTCAGAGATGAGGCCGGTGAAATGCAGGTCCGGAGTCCGGAGATCGGTCTGGTGCATAACATCGGAGGAGTCGGTCTTTACGGAAACGTTACCATCCTGGGGAGGTGAAAAATGGCCATAAAAAAAGAGATGGATGATCGATTTAAAAAATTCGGAACAGTCAGCTTTACCGCCATTACAAAGACAAATGATTTTATCGGACATCTGGAAAATGGCCGGGTAATGGGAACCCGTTGCAGGGATTGCGGGCTCGAATTTTTTCCCCCCAGGGCCGATTGTTATCACTGTTTTTCCAGTCACATGGAATGGTTTGAGGTCGCAGGAACAGGAAAACTCATCACGTACAGCCGGCTGCAATTCGGGCCGGTGGGGTTTGAAGAGGATCTCCCATACTCCATAGC
>CAZSON010000503.1:0-2073 GCA_964608375.1 uncultured Desulfobacter sp.
ACTCATCTCAGCTTTCAACCCCCTATCTGTTCAGGGTGTTATGTGTCGAAGCCTGGTTTCTGTTTCCTGGGATGGGTATCTTTATGATTGTGATTTTAATTTAGCTAGCGAACTTCTTATGGGAGGCGACAAAATCCATGTATCGGAAATGCCGGGTCCACCGGCGCCAGGATCACATATTGCTACAGATAATCACTGTTATACCTGCACCGCCGGTGACGGGTTCACCTGAGGCGGATCCATTGGGATCTGAGTTCAGGTTGCCCCGGTTTTTGCTAAGTAGATAACTATAAAAAATAGCGGCATATAGCACCCTAAAAAAATGGGTCTCTTCCGAACTTGAAAAAAGACCAGGGTGACTCATGAAGGAAACAAAATGATCAAATCTAATCCAAACATACTGATGCGGTTCATCATTCTTTTGTCTGGTATTATTACATTTGGCCAAACAGGGCCGTTTTCTGACCCTAATTTTTCTTTTGCAAGCTCAGTAAAGAATGCTTCAAACGCTGAGAAATCACCACCGGGACAAAAGGTTCGTTACAACCGCCTTATTCATGAATCCAGCCCCTATTTACTTCAGCATGCCACCAATCCGGTGAAATGGTACCCCTGGAGCGAAGAGGCCTTTAAAATAGCAAAAAAAGAAGACAAACCGATTTTTTTATCGATCGGCTACTCCACCTGTCACTGGTGTCATGTGATGGCGCACGAATCTTTTGCTGACAGGGAAGTTGCTGATTTATTAAATACTTATTTTATCAGCATAAAAGTCGATCGTGAAGAGCGACCGGATATTGACCAGGTATATATGAGCGTCACCCAAGCGTTAACCGGTAGTGGAGGCTGGCCCATGACGATCATCATGACCCCGGATAAAAAACCCTTTTTTGCCGGCACCTATTTCCCAAAAAACAGTCACTTTGGCCGGTCCGGATTGATGGAACTTCTGCCGAAAATTGCCGAAGTGTGGCAAAATGACCGCGCAAACGTCTTTGCCAGCGCGGATCAGATCACCCGGCATGTAATCAGCCTGAGCAATCGCCCGCCCGGTACGAACCTCGATCAGCAAATACTGGATAGGGCTCGGGCATCTCTTGCGCAAGTCTATGATCCTCAGCACGGCGGCTTTTCACAAGCACCAAAATTTCCGTCTCCACATCAATTGAATTTTTTGCTGAGACGATATTATCATACTAAAAATCAGCAAACGCTTGAGATGGTTGAAAAAACACTGACACAAATGCGTCTGGGCGGTATCTATGATCATGTGGGGTTCGGCTTTCATCGCTACGCCACCGATTCTAAATGGCTGGTCCCGCACTTTGAAAAAATGCTCTATGACCAGGCCCTGCTGATCATGGCTTACACCGAGGCGTACCAGGTGATCGGCAAAGCTTTTTATGCCCGGGTTGCAAGAGAAATCATCACCTATGTGTTGCGCGACATGACGTCGGCGGAAGGCGGTTTTTTTAGCGCCGAAGACGCTGACAGCGAAGGTGTTGAAGGCAAGTTTTATCTTTGGACTTACCAGGAACTTCAAAAGATTTTAGGCAGAAAAGATGCCGAATTGTTCAGCAAAATTTTCAATGTCCGAAAAGGAGGTAATTTTCAGGATGAAGGAACAGGGCACCATATCGATGCAAATATTCTGCATTTAAAAAAACCACTTTCGGAGGTGGCCGAAGAACTGGGCATTTCCAAAAGCCGATTATATAAAAATCTGGAACATAGCCGGGAAAAACTTTTCCGGGCAAGAGAAAAACGGGTCCATCCATTCAAGGATGACAAAATCCTCACCGACTGGAACGGTTTGATGATCGCCGCCCTGGCCAAGACCGGCAGGGTGCTTAAGGAAAAAGTCTACATCACCGCTGCTGAAAAAGCCGCCAATTTTATCCTGCAAAACCTCAGCGATGACAAGGGCCGGTTGTTAAAAAGCTACCGCCAGGGCAAAGCCGGTTTAAGCGCTCTTCTCAACGATTATGCGTTCATGGTCTGGGGGCTGCTGGAGCTTTACGAAGCGACCTTTAAAACAGGCTTTTTGGAAAAAGCCATTTTGCTCAATGATCA
>CAZSON010000504.1:0-2056 GCA_964608375.1 uncultured Desulfobacter sp.
AAAAGAAATTCAGCGTAACCTAACAGCTTCCTTCCAAAAAGGGGACATCTCTCTCAGCCGTGTGATGATCGGGGGCAGGTTATCTGAAATAAAATCCATTTCCTCTGCGGTGTTATAGATACTGAGACTGAACCTAATCGATCCGTGGGCGGCAGTAAATGGAACCCCCATGGCACGCAGTACATGGGATGGTTCGAGAGACCCCGAGGTACATGCCGACCCAGAAGATGCACAGATGCCCAACCGGTCCATCATCAAAAGAATTGACTCACCTTCCACAAATTCAAAACTGATACTGGTGGTGTTTGGAAGACGATGCTCTGGATCTCCATTGATCATGGCATGGGAAATTTTTTTGAGAAGAGCCGCTTCAAGTCTATCTCTGAGCTCTTTTACGCGGGTATGCTGATCTACCAGATGATGTTTTGACAGTTCACAGGCTTTTCCCAGCCCGACAATTGACGCAACATTTTCAGTCCCCCCTCTTCGACCCCCTTCCTGATGGCCGCCGATAAGAAAAGGAGAAAATTTGGTTCCCTTTCGGAGATAGAGGGCGCCAACCCCTTTTGGTGCGTGGATTTTATGGCCCGAAAGAGAAAGCATGTCGACCTTTATCCGGCTGACATCTATTGGCAATTTGCCAACCGCCTGAACCGCATCTGTATGAAAAATGATTCCGCGTTCTTTTACAATCTGAGAAATCTTTTCGATCGGAAAGATCACGCCGGATTCGTTGTTCGCCCACATGATGCTGACAATAGCGGTATCGTCTGTCAGATTCTTTTGAAAATCATCAATATCCAGATTTCCTTTTCTATCAACCGGAATAAATGTCACCCGATATCCCCTTTTAGATAAGTACTCACATAAGTTTTTTATGGCAGGATGTTCCACTCGGGTAGTCAATATATGCTTTTTATCCGGGTTCGACAGGGTGGCTGCGCGAATAGCTGTGCTGTCGCTCTCAGTCCCACAACTAGTCAAAATGATTTCAGCCGGTGTCGCTCCGATTAACGCGGCAATCTTTTCTCTTGATTCCGTAATCTTTTGCTGCGCGCTGTCACCAAATGTGTGCATACTGGATGGATTACCGTATAATTTTGAAAAATAGGGGAGCATTTCCTCTAGGACTTCAGGGGCGACCTGCGTGGTTGCGTTGTTATCCACATAGACGATCTCCATTATGACACCTCCTCTACAACCAGTTCGGGTGCGACCAGTTCATGCAGTTTTGTCTCAACATAATTCTTGAGGGTCACATCTGAAGCGGTGCAGGTGGCGCAGGTGCCCCGAAGCTTCACCATCACATGGTTGCTGTCCACATCGATCAATTCTATGTTGCCGCCATCTTTTTCTAGCGCCGGTTTAATTTCCCGTTCCAGCGTCTCTTCAATCAACCTTATTTTCTGAATATTGGTCAATTGCTTGTGCGCTTTCTCAATAACCCTTTCTTTTCCCATAACAGAGTCAATGATCTCTTGAATTTTTTCGTGGCAGTTTCCACACCCACCCCCCGCTTTAACATAATCGGTCACATCTTCGATTGTTTCCAGGTTATTCTCTTTAACAGCCCTTTCGATTTCAAGGTCTGTAACCCCAAAACATTCACACACAATTTCACCTTCGACTTTTTTTTCAGCTTCACCATAATAGTAGGCGATTGCCTTTTCAAGCGCGTCTCGTCCCATAACTGAACAGTGCATCTTTTCCTTTGGCAAGCCTCCGAGGTATTGTGCGATATCTTCGTTGCTTATTTTTTTGGCTTCATCGAGCGAAAGGCCTTTTATCATTTCCGTCAGCGCTGAAGAAGATGCAATGGCGCTGGCGCACCCAAACGTCTGGAACTTTGCATCTTCGATCCGATTATTTTCATCGAGCTTAATGGTAAGTTTTAGAGCATCTCCACATGCCAGAGATCCAACCTCTCCGACACCATCGGGAGTCTCGATGACCCCTACGTTACGCGGGTTAAGGAAGTGGTCTTTCACTTTATCCGTATATTCCCACATGGTAACCTCCTCTTAATTTCTGATTTCCGTCTCACAACCGGATTTGC
>CAZSON010000505.1:0-2047 GCA_964608375.1 uncultured Desulfobacter sp.
CATAAAAAACATGACATGCGAAAACCACCTGCGCCCGAACCATCAAAGAACGCGTAAACCTGTCCGTTCAGGTCAACACCAGACTTACGCAGGTAAAACACGCCTATTCCCATTTTAAAATCGAGCTGGACGTGTTTCTGTGTACCTGGGTGGCCGGCAGAGTTCACTTAAACGGGCCGGTTGCATTTCAATGGATCACACCCGGCAAGCTGGATCAATATCCGTTCCACAAAGCCAATTTAAAATTCATCCCGATGCTTCAATCACATCTCAAGCAAGAACGGATTTGACTTTTTCAATTTTCTGATAATAATTGATGTTTAATCTTCTCAGATCAGTAAGGTGGGTTGAATGAGAA
This sequence comes from uncultured Desulfobacter sp., assembly GCA_964608375.1. Taxonomy (GTDB): domain Bacteria; phylum Desulfobacterota; class Desulfobacteria; order Desulfobacterales; family UBA2156; genus UBA2156. The sequence goes on from CAZSON010000505.1 coordinate 359, forward strand.
TTCTTACGGTTTCAGATCAAGTCGAGACCATGCTAAACGATCGGTTTGATGACGAGCAATTTGCAGGCATCGATCTTATTCTCTCCTGCGGCGATCTTCCGCCGGAATACCTGTCATTTTTGTTCAGTAAATTAAACGTGCCGCTTTACTTTGTTCGCGGCAATCACGACATTCGGTATGACTCAAAGCCCCCGCAAGGCTGCATCGATCTAAACACCAGGCTGATCAAATTTCAGGGAATCCATATTCTGGGATTCGAAGGCTCACGCTGGTACAACGGCGGTCCGCAACAGTACAGGGAACGTGAGATGCGGCGGAAGATACAGCGGTTGCGCCCCAAGATCTGGTGGAAAGGAGGCATCCATATCGTTATCACGCATGCGCCGCCGCGCTATATCCATGACGCGGAAGACAGATGCCATAGAGGATTTAAAAGCTTTCAATGGCTCATTGATAAATATTCGCCACGCCATTTCATCCATGGACACACGCATGCCAATTTTACGGATCCATCGCAACGCATAACGGTCGTAAACCGTACCAGAGTGATAAACACCTATGGATATTATCTTTTCGAGGTCGATACTGACTAAGTTGCTGAACAAGTTTGGAATCGCTTCCAAGCTGCATTCAAATGCAGAGACAGTTCAATCCTTCAAGGAAAATCAAACAAAGGAACAGGCCTTTGATACCAGAGATCGAGGAATTCGTGAGATTCCCCTGGATCGGATTGTCGGAAGCGTTGGACGCTACCATGATTTTGACAAACGATTTCGCATCGGACCCCATCTGCCCTCAGAGCGGCTGGAACATATAAAACATGCCATGCTGAAGGGGAAGTTGCTGCCACCCGTTACACTGTATCAGATCAAAAAAGAATACTATGTCTTAGACGGCAATCATCGTACCGCGGCGGCAAAAGAACTGGGATATACAGAAATCAAAGCTCACATTTTTGAATTTATTCCGTCAAAAAAGTCTCTGGAAAACCTTATATATCGTGAGAAGATCGAATTCGACGACTGGACGGGATTGCCGTATGCGATCGAGCTGACTGAGCTTGGTCAATACAAACATTTGATCGACCAGATTTCGAGCCATCGGAATTTTCTGGAAAGCGAAACGGCGCATCCGGTATCCGTTCAAAACGCAGCAGTAGATTGGTATCAAACAATTTACTGCCCGCTGCTGGTCATAATTCGCAAAGGATGCCTGATGGAACACTTCCCGCGCAGGACGCTGGCGGACCTATATGCCTATATATCCGTTCATCAATGGGGAAAAAAGGATCAGGGCTTAAACTATGGAATCGGTATCGATGAACTCGTTCCAGAAGATATGGAGGATTTTCGAAGTAAAATGGGCCATTTAAAAAACACCGAATACCCCGAAATGCTGCGAGAGATTACCGCGTTTGTGCTTATGAATGCGTCGGCTAAAAGAGAGCTGCGAATTGTCGACAAACTGTTCGGCCTGGAAGAGGTCGAAGAGGTTCACTCGGTGCACGGCAGCGTCGACATCATCGCCAAAATCGTCTTGAAGAGAAATTTACTCTCCTCGGATGCTGAAACCATCGGGCACTTTGTCCATAACCAGGTCAGGCAGATTCCGGGTGTTCTCAGCACCCAGACGCTAATTCCCGACTATTCTAGACAAAAACACGATAGAAGAGCTAAAGCGGGGGTAAAA
>CAZSON010000506.1:0-2038 GCA_964608375.1 uncultured Desulfobacter sp.
CTTGACTATTGTTAAAACTGTTCCCATATTAGTTCTGATACAATAATGCATGACAGGAGTCATATCATGCCACGACAAAAAATAGATCTCCCGTACCAGATAGATTATCTTTCCATCCTTGGCGAAGATGGACGGTGCGACGCCGATCTGGAGCCTGAAATCCCTGAAAATATCCTGCTCAAACTTCATCAATATATGGTTTTGGGCCGAAGGTTTGATGGCCGGCTCCTCAGTCTTCAACGCCAGGGTCGTATCGGCACCTTTCCCCCGATCACAGGGCAGGAAGCAGCCCAATTGGGCGCGGTTGCGCCCTTGGGTCCTTCAGACTGGCTCGTGCCTTCCTTTCGTGAAACTGCAGCCGAACTCTGGCGCGGCAAGACCATGGAAAACATCATCATATACAACAACGGCTTCAGCGAAGGCGGCAAAGTCGAAGAGGATAGAAACGATCTACCGGTCTCTGTTCCCGTGGCTTCTCAGATTCTTCATGCAGTGGGATTGGGCTGGGCGATCAAATATCGCGGGAAGAATGATGTGGCGCTGACCTTTTTTGGCGACGGCGCAACTTCGGAAGGTGATTTTCACGAAGGTCTGAACTTTGCCGGCGTTTATCAGGTGCCGGTTGTCTTTGTATGCCAGAACAATCAATGGGCCATCTCGATTCCTCGATCAAAACAGACCCGTTCCAAGACATTGGCCCAAAAAGCCCTGGCTTATGGAATAGAGGGCATCCAGGTTGACGGCAACGATCTGTTGGCGGTTTATGCGGCCGCAAAAGAGGCGATCGATAGAGCACGTTCCGGCAAGGGCCCAACCCTGATCGAATGTGTGACCTATCGCTTATTGATGCACACAACAGCCGATGATCCCAGGCGGTATCGAAGCGACGAAGAGGTTGAAGAGTGGAACAAGAAAGATCCATTGCACCGGTTTCAGCAATATCTGTTGTCAAAAGGCCTGTTGACGGAAGAAAAAATCAAGGGAGTGGAAACGGATGCAGACGAAAAAATAGAGCAGGCCGTTAATCGGGCTGAAGAACGGATCAAATCTCTTGGTGATCCGCTGGATATGTTTGAACATGCCTATGCCGAACCACCGCCGAGGCTTCAAGAACAAAAAAAAGAACTCGCACAGATCTTAGCAGAAAGCAACGGGGAGAGCAGCCATGGCTAAGATGACGATGGTTCAGGCCCTCAACATGGCTTTACAGCAGGAGATGGAAAAAGATGATAGCGTGATTGTACTGGGTCAAGATGTCGGTTTGGACGGCGGCGTCTTTCGGGTCACCGATGGCTTGTTTGAAAAGTTTGGTGAAAAGAGGGTTGTTGATACACCCCTGGCGGAGTCCGGTATTGTCGGTATGTCCATCGGTATGGCCGTCTATGGGCTGAAACCGGTTTGCGAAATCCAGTTTTCAGGCTTCAGCTACCACAACTTTCATCAGATCGAAAACCACGCATCACGCCTCCGGTGGCGATCTCAGGGGCGATTTCATGTCCCGATGGTTCTTCGCACCCCGTATAGCGGCGGCGTACGTGCGCTGGAACACCACTCTGAAAGCCGGGAGGCTTTTTATGCCCACATCCCCGGGATCAAAACAGTTATTCCGTCGGGCCCCCGCAATGCCAGAGCGCTGCTGATCAGTGCGGTTCGGGACCCGGACCCGGTGATCTTTTACGAATCAAAGGCGCTTTATCGCGCTTTTCGGGAAGAAGTGCCCGAAAATGAGGAGATCATGCCGATCGGCAAATCGATGATTGTTCGGGAAGGAAAAGACCTGACGATGATCTCCTATGGAGCAATGATGCGCCCCACGCTGGAAGCAGCAACTATGCTCAAAGACCATCATAATGTCGATGCCGAGGTAATCGATCTTCTGACCATCTCTCCACTGGACGATGAGATTTTCGTTAAGTCAGTTAAGAAAACCGGCCGTGCCATGATCATACATGAAGCACCGGGCAGTTTCGGGCCGGGTGCCGAAGTCGTCTCCCGTCTGGTTGAAAAGGCATTTTTCTATCTGGAAGCGCCGATCTCC
>CAZSON010000507.1:0-2034 GCA_964608375.1 uncultured Desulfobacter sp.
TGTTTTGCCAATTCATCTACGTATATGTATTCCGCGGCTTCAAGTAGGGCTTCGAGATAGGGCTTTTCATGCTCAGATAGATTGGAAACGTCGCTTATCACCGTGTCTCGAACCCCATCAGTGCACTCGATCGAAGCAAGCCCCTCAAGTGCCACCCGGGCCACCAGGATGTCGAAGTCCCTGAAGGGGATCGGATACCTTCCCTGAATCTTTTCTGTGTCTAAAAACATGGCGGTCTTATCCGCCGCTACCATTCCTTTCCAAAAAACCGGTTTAACCCTCTTTCCTATGTGGGCTGCCACTTTGCGCAAAGCCCTCAAGCTTAAGGCCAGTTCTGTGGTCGCATGTCCCGAACGGTTTTTTCTCCAATATCTTGAATATGTGGTCATTCGTATTGTCTTTTGAAGATCTTATACCTTATCTGGAAGGTAGAGGATATACCTCGGATGTTCTTCCTCAGTCTGTTTGGTTTCTATGTGGACAGAGAGGAGAATGGACTCCAAAGTATCCTTCGTTATCTGAAGACTATAGATCAACGCTTCTCTCAACGAGGCCCCCAGGGCGACAAGTTCAGCGGCCATAAGACTGTGCCTTATGGAGAGGTTTATCCCCATTTGGTCGTTGTTTCTGATCCTGTTGATCACTGTTAGCATCTGATCGGCCCTTGGTTCGTCGAGACCGGTTTTGCTGACAAGCACCTCCTTCTCCACATTATGGGGAAGGTATTCAAGATGGATGCGATAAAATCTATCTCTCAAGGCTGCATCAAGCATTTCCGTACCCGCAAACTCATCACCCTCATTCATTGTGGCGAAAAACATAACCCCGGGAGCCACCTGCACAAGGCCCAGTTCATCTACCCATATGCTTCGGTCCTCGGAAAGGACAGAAAAAAGTTCATTTAATGCATGAGGGCTTTCTGTGCGGTTTATCTCCTCGAGATGAACGATACAACCTGGAGTCTGTATGGCTTTTGGGAATAGAAATTCCTGATAATAGGTTTCACCCTGCTTAAGCCTCGTCTGGCCGAACAGCTGCCCGGATTCAAGCAGAAGCCCAATTTGAAATGTAGCCATCGGTCTGTTGTGGATGTAGGCAAACTGCCTCACAAGTGACGACTTACCGCAGCCTTGATTCCCGGTCGTAAGGATATTCACCGGATGGTTTTCTGACATCCTATGAAATCTTTCCAGATTTTTCTTATCCTCATCCAGAATAAAAAAGTACGGATCAGGACGAGGAACCTTCAGCTGTTTTGAAACATCAGCCATCTGATCTCCTATTTCACTCTTCCCAAAGCGGTTACATTATACCGGCGTAAGTCTTTTTCTGAAAACAGGTTCTTTGGGTAGCATCCCCCCACCGTTTTCTTTCTGAAAGCAGTTGTAAGAATCGCGCGCCGTTCCTTACCACTCTTCCCGCCACAACATCGACGCCACGGGCAAAGAGCGGATCCGGAAAATATCCAGCCGAAGGACCGATGATCGACACAAAAGCATCCGGTGAACAGTGGGCAAGCATCTCATCCAGTGAATGGTTCAATATGGTCGTACTGGTGCATAAGATCTTATTGCATGTGCTCAATTTCGTCACGTCCAGGGTAATCGGCAGATCAGGAAATTTTTGAATGAACTGCTCTTTTTTTTCAATGACAACCAGCTCGGCGCCGGCTTTCCGAATGGTTTTTGTCAGTCCAAAGAATAACCCCACCATGCCGATCCTGTCTTCAGCAGAGATTGACAGCAATCCCTGTGAATCGGTAGCAGAATCCACTACGAAATTGGTGACCCTCATAACATGCTGACAAATTGCATTAATGGCCGCAAGACTGATCATCTCCTTGATAGGATCATCACTGCCAAATTCAAGTGCACATCCACGCGGGTCTTTTCCGGTAAAATTCTGTGGTTTTAAGGCGGTGTAATGTTCCATTTTTTCATCAGGCAGGAGAACAAAGCTGATGCCTGTCGCCCCGCTTTCCAGACTGATGGCCATAAATTGGGCATCTTTGGGTTGGCCTCCTTTGTAGAAAGG
>CAZSON010000508.1:0-2032 GCA_964608375.1 uncultured Desulfobacter sp.
AGACAGTCAAGGGCTGTTATCATTCACTATTTGGTTCGTTGAAACGACCCGCTTTGGCCAGTGCGACAAAATGGGCGACATCGATTTCCTTCGGACAAACAAATGAACATGCTCGGGATGAGTGACATCGATAAACACCACTATGACCGTACAGGATTTTTAACCTCCGGGCCTTTTCCTTCTCACGGGGATCCATCATCCGAACAATACTGGCCAGCATCGCATTTGGTCCGAGAAAGTTTCGATGGCCACTGATGCATGCACTTGAACAGCAAAAACAGTTAATACACCGTGTGGCATTGACATATCTTTTCATTTCATTTGGTGATATCGGATACTCGTCCTGGTCCGATGGCGGATCGGCCGGACTGATAACGTAAGGTTTGACCTGGTCTATTCTTTTATACGCCTCGGCTATATCGAACACCAGATCGCGAACAACAGGGCCCACTTCCAATGGCTCGATATTAAAAACCGGGGTGTTAAAGTACTGAACTGCATTTTCCACTAGAAGCTCGCAAGCGAGAAGCGGTTTTCCGTTGATCTTTATGGAACAGGTTCCGCATTGCCCGTGCTCACAGGATGAGTTCCATGAGAGGGTTGGGTCCTGTTCATCGTTTATTTTTCGAAATAGATCCACGAACCGGAGGATTCGCCCGGCTTCCAGACGGTAATCCTGAATCCAGGAGTGTCTATTTTCGGGATCGTACCGACGAATTTTCAGGGTAATATGATAATGACTTGCCATTGCCGGTAATCAATATGCCCTTTCGATGAAATCGAATTTTTCGAAATGCTGACCCTTTGCCTTAAAAATGGACAAATCGATTTTGCGTTTTTTTATTTCGACCCTCTCAAAAGATCTCATTAAGACTAACGTGTGATGATTGAATGCATCATCTCTTTCCGGAAAATCATCCCGGAAATGGGCCCCTCTTGACTCCCTTCTGTTGAGCGCAGCCTGAGAAATTGCCATCGATACGGTCAACAGATTGTCCAGTTCCCATCGTTGAAGCAGCTCCTGATTCATTCGGAGACTCTTGCAGGTCAGGGTGCTTTGGTCGGCCCGCTCTTTTAGCTCTCTTAAGGCATCTATGGTTTTAGACAGCCCCTCTTCTGTTCTGAAAACACCTACATTTTGCGTCATCAGTTCTTTCATGGCTATACGAATCTGTCCGATCTTGTTGTTCCCCCGTGCTTCCAAATACCGGGAAAACCGGTCACAACTGATAATATGTTCCGTTGCTGCCGACCCTTCAGGAGGGTGATCCAGATGCGCTAAAACCCTGTCGCCGACGAATTTGCCCATGCTGATCAATTCTAGCAGAGAGTTCGTTCCCAGCCGGTTAAAACCATGAAAGCTGGCAGCCGCACACTCGCCTATGGCGAAAAGACCGGGGACCGGCTTTTTTAAATGATTTTGCACTTCACCAAGCGCGTTCGTGGGGATCCCCCCCATCTGATAGTGGTTGCTCGGGTGAACGGGGCAGAGCTCGCTTTTGGTGTCAAGGTTGAGAAACTTTTTAAAAAATCCACTGACCTCAGGGATATCCTGTTCATGAACCGCGTCCGGGAGATGTCTTAAATCGATCCAGACATGTTCCACTTTGTGATCGGAGTTCAAAATCCCCCTTTTTTTACGAATCTCGGATTCGATGGCACGGGCCACCAGGTCCCGAGGCGCCAGTTCCTTCATCCTGGGTGCATAATGCACCATGAACGGTTCCATATCTTTATTTCTGAGAATACCGCCGACCGAGCGTAAAGTTTCGCTGGCCAGAATGCCGGGGCCGACCATTCCGGTGGGATGAAACTGGATCGCTTCCGGATCCATCATCGGCAGACCGGCTTGCAGAGCGACCGCCGGCCCATCTCCGGTATTTTGACGGCAATTGGTTGTGATTTTAAAAACCTGTCCACTGCCGCCTGTAGCCAATACTGTTGCGCTGGATAAAATGCGGATGAATTCACCCTCTTTTAGTTTGAAAACGATGCAGCCCGCGCAACTGTCTGCGTTGAATAAAAGTTCGGT
>CAZSON010000509.1:0-2030 GCA_964608375.1 uncultured Desulfobacter sp.
TGCGCTTCAACAATTACACGAACATGTAATTAAAACCTCGCCGGTCGGCGTAACCTTATCTCGAGGAGTAAAACTGTCAACTTCACTCGAGGCTGTGTGAAATCAGTCTCAACGGATCTTCAGGCAGTCCCGCTCCAAGGCGGGACTGCAACATACCTTGCTTACAAGCCGCCTATTTTGTTTTGAGATAATAACGGGTGAAGCCATCATCATTCTTTGAGCCGAGGTACTCATGCCCGGTGTTGCGGGCAAAGGCCGGAAGGTCGTTATCGGTCCCGGGATCGGTGCCCAGGATCTCCAGTATTTGACCCGACTCCATCTGATCCAAAGTCTTTTTTGTTTTAAGAATCGGCATCGGACAGTTCAGTCCTTTGCAATCCAATGTTTTATCCGGTGTGATATTCTCTATCATAGGACTCCTCCATTTGGGTAATTTTTTGTCTAACCGGAAACCTACCATGTGGCAGTTAGCGTTTCAATCGAAAAATTATCTAAGCGGGTAACTTCTCAACACGCACTTGAAAATGAGACGGAATCTTATATATTGATTTTTTCTTTGAAATCCTGACCACTTTGTGGTATTGATCTCCGAATAGGCCGGTAATTACCTTAAAAAAAGGGACAATATCTGAATTTCACAGCACTGAATTGCTTATTAAATCAAAAGGATACATGATGTAATCGGACAATGTTCGCCTGGTCATGAACAATAAAGATAACACCGCTTTTAAAACTGAAAAAGACTCCAAAAGGAAAATTTTATGGAACCACGGGAAATTATATTAAAAGCCTATGAAGGAGGAAAGCCGGAGCGGATGCCGGTAACCCTTTTTGGCGGCGGAATGTGGAGCATCAATAACTGGGGGTCAACTTTTGAAGACCTTGCAACCGATGCTGAAAAAATGACCCAGATGCTTGTAGATATGAGTGAAAAGCTTCAATCCGATATTGTGTACGCAGGATCCGGGTATAACAACTTTCACACCGCGGTCCTGGGCGGCAAGATTAAATACTCTAAAATGGGTGCGCCCGAGCTTGAAAAATCATTTATCCAATCCGAAGAAGACCTGGCAAAACTCAATTTAGAGGATATTGATAATAATGAAATCATCCGCACCGTCATGGAGGCATTAAGACGTACAAAGGAAAAGATAGGGCATAAGTATGTAGTGACCCTTACAGCCTGGGGCCCCTTCACAAATGCCGCAAGAATCTTCGGAGAAGAAAATATGATGAGGGCTACTTTCAAAAGACCTGCCCTGGTTGAAAAAATTCTTGATTTTGCGACCAAACTCCTTATCCATCTTTTCGAACCGATTGTAAACGACGGAACCCTTGAGGTTATCAGTCTTGCCGACCCAACTGCTTCCGGAGACATGATATCAAAAAAACAGTTTGAAAGGTTTGCTCTACCTTACATAAAGCGGTTTACCGATTGGGCAACATCAAAGAATGTCCATACCCTTTTACATGTTTGTGGAAATACCACTGATCGTCTCGACCTGTTCCCTTTGACAGGGGCCAGCTGCATCAGTGTTGATCACAAGACCGATATCTCAAAAGCAAAAGAGATCCTGCATGGAAAAATGTGTTTTGCAGGAAACGTAAATCCGGTCGATGTAATGCTTCAGGGAAGCGTTGAACTCGTTGAAAACACGTGCAAGCAGATTATCGATATTGCTGGCAGGGATGGCGCCTTTGTCCTGATGCCCGGTTGTGACATACCTCCGAATATTCCTTACGAGAACATTACAAAATTTATCCAAACAGCAAAGGAATGGAGATTATAATTCGGACGAATCCCATCAAGAAAGGAGGTGAAAAGAGGTTAGAACCTAATCGTAAAGGGAGAAAAAAATGGGAATTATAGAAGCGATTAAATCATTTCTGGCCATGAAGCCGGAAAATACCGAAACAGCAAACACAGCAAAGGAGGAAATTATGTCAGAAGAAACCAAAATGACAGCGCAAGAGGCAAATCAATACATGGAAGATCATATGCTCTTTACCCCACGAATGTTCAAGATAAT
>CAZSON010000510.1:0-2030 GCA_964608375.1 uncultured Desulfobacter sp.
CAAAGGTTTTTATTTTCGAAATGGACTTTATCCTATACGCTTTGCCGGTTTTGAGCATCCTTTTCCTTGCCACTTTGGTACGTTCTACCTTCGGGTTTGGGGAAGCGCTGATCGCAATGCCCCTTCTGGCGATCATGGTGGATTTGAAAACCGCCACGCCGCTTGTTGCCATTATTGCCAGTACGATCACGATCACTATTTTGGTCACCAGCTGGCGAGATGTCCAGTTTAAAAGTACCTGGCGATTGGTGATATCCTCTTTTGCCGGGATTCCGCTGGGATTGCTGCTATTAAAGGGCACATACGATGCAACGCTGAAAATAGTTTTAGCCGTTGTCATCATAGCTTTTTCAATTTATTCATTGCGCAAGCCAAAGATCCGGCAGCTAAGAGGGGAAAAATTGTCCTACTTTTTCGGTTTTGTAGCCGGCATTTTGGGTGGCGCCTACAATACCGCCGGGCCGCCTGTGGTGATCTATGGTTATCTGAAACGATGGCCCCCTGAATCTTTCAGAGCCACATTGCAGGGCTATTTTCTTCCGATCTGGATCGTTATTTCACTGAGTCACGGTATGGCAGGCTTTTGGACCCGTTCGATATGGCAGCTTTACATCATGTCCCTGCCGCTGATCTTTTTGGCTTTCCTGATCGGCAGCCGCTTGAACAAATCGATGCCCGAAAAAAAATTTACCCGCTATATTCATATTTTATTGGTGCTGATCGGCATATTCTTATTGGTTCGTACCGTTCCTAAGCTGTTCGGATTTAACGCATGAAGGGAAAATCGATTCGATTTGACTGGTGGCTTTTTGGAATCTGTTCCTCCCGGGTCTTTACTTATCTTGTGTTTATGGCCTATGCGGCGGCCCTTCCGGTTTTGCAAAGAGAATGGGATATGTCCGCAGCCGCAGCGGGGTCTATTTCCGGTGGATTCCAAATCAGCTATGCATTCTCGCTGTTCATTTTTTCAGTTTTAGCGGATAGCGTGGGGGCGAAACGGATTTTTCTCATATCAAACTTTCTCTGCGTCATTTCCGCGTTGCTGTTTACAATTTTCGCCCGGAATTATATTTCCGGTCTGATTCTCTATGCCCTGATCGGTCTATCACTTGGCGGGGTGTATACGCCGGGTGTGATGATGGTTACAGACCGTTACGCCCCGGAACGTCGGGGATTTGCCGTCGGTCTTTTTATTGCAAGCACTTCATTAAGTTATGCCGTGTCCCTTGCAATCAGTGGTGCAGCATTACCCAAGGGCGGGTATCAACTTTCTTTTTTACTGACCTGCCTGGGACCGGTGGCCGGCTTTATGCTGGCATGGGTCACCTTGGGTTCGACAGTTAACAAAATTTATCCCCGAAAAGGGGGGCAAAAGCTTTCCAGCGAGGTTTTAAAAAACAAACCGGCTGTTCTGTTGATTGCCGGCTATACCCTTCACAGTTGGGAACTGCTGGGAATGTGGACATGGGCGCCAGCCTTTTTATCCGCCTGTCTGATGGTCGGCGGGGCTGATGTCAGGTTGGCGGTCGGCGAAGGAGCGCGTGTGGTATCGCTTTTTCATATCATGGGGATGATGGCATCTCTTTTAATGGGCGCGCTTTCGGATAGAGTCGGACGGGCCAGGGTTATCATGTGTGTGGCGGGTACCAGCGCTTTTTGTTCTTTTTCCATCGGATGGCTGATCGGCCTGCCGATGTTTCTGATTACCATCGTCGGGATGCTATATGCTTTTTCCGCCATAGGCGATTCTCCGATTCTTTCCGCCGGATTATCAGAGAGTGTCGATCCAGCCTATCTGGGGGCGGCTTTTGCCCTGAGAAGCCTCATCGGTTTTTCAGCAGGAGCAATTTCACCCCTTGCCTTCGGGGCCGTTTTGGATTGGACAAACAGGGGGCTCCCGGAAACCGGTTTTTATTCGACCTGGGGATGGGCCTATGGTGTGCTGGGACTGGGCGGGCTGGGCGCTGTGCTGGTGGCGTTTGTTTTACTTAATCTGAGAAAAAGACCAGCTCAATAGCGTTTGAGTTTTT
>CAZSON010000511.1:0-2023 GCA_964608375.1 uncultured Desulfobacter sp.
CAATATTGGAACTGCAGCTGTTTAACATGGCGAAAAGAGCGGTTAAACCGCCCAGGCTGACACCGTAGCCGACACTTGTCGGAACAGCGATAACCGGGGAACTGACCATTCCGGCTACCGCGGTGGGAAGGGCGCCCTCCATGCCTGCAACGACAATCAAAACCGATGCCGTCTCCAGCAGCGCTTTATGATCCATCAGCCTGTGGATTCCCGCGACCCCCACATCAAAAATCGATTCCACCGGGTTTCCCATGGCCTTTGCGGTAAGATACGCCTCTTTTGCAACCGGTATGTCCGAGGTGCCGGCCGAGAGTACGAGTATCGTCCCTTTGTCTTTTGAAGGCACTTTGCTCTTTCCCCAAATAAGCATTTTAGCATCTTCGTGGTAGACCGTCCCGGGAAAGATTGATATAATTTTATTCGCATTTAATGGATCGATTCGGGTGACCAGAACGATATCTTCCTGAGGCAACATTTTTTCCATGATCCCGATGATTTGTTCCACTTTTTTATCTTGTCCAAATATGACCTCAGGAAAACCCTTCCGCAAAGAACGATGGTGGTCGATATGAGCATATTCAACATCTTCAAATCCCAGATGTATCAGTTGTTTTGCGGCCTTTTCGACCGATGAGGTCCCCTTGGCTACTTTCTCTAGGATCTCATGCAATGATTCTAAATTCATAAAGTATCTTACCCCTTTACATTGGTTTCTTGATTGGATAATGATGGTCCATTGTATTTATTTTAGACCGGTTTGAGACTCTCGATAGCCTGATGCTGCGATTTCCTTTGTGTTTTTTATGAGATTCTCGATTCAATTAAAATTCCTGGGCGAAATAGTCAATCCAAAAGCGAATTTGTCAGATGAAAGTTGTAGCGATCATACCGTGCAGATTCAGATCGACCCGCTTTGAGGGCAAGCCACTTGCCCGAATTGGCGGGAAATCGATGATTCAACGGGTTTATGAAAAGGCAAAACAATCCGCAAAAATCACCGATGTTTTTGTTGCCACCGATGACCAGCGGATTTTTGATGCCGTGCTCGGTTTTGATGGCAATGTGTTGATAACTTCTTCAAAAAATAGAAGCGGCACGGACCGAGTAGCAGAAGCTGCAGAAAAAATGGGCCTTTTGGCAGATGATATTGTCGTAAATATTCAAGGAGATCAGCCCTTACTCGACCCCCGGTCTATCGACGAATTGATAGGCGCTTTTAATACCGGTTCAGGCTTTGAAATGGGCACGCTCGCTTTTCGAACGTTTGATGAAGATGAAATTAACAGGTCAAAAGACGTCAAGGTGACATTTGATTTCAAGGGTTTTGCGCTTTATTTCTCTAGATCTCCTATACCGTTTCATCGTGATCCGGAGATGCGTCCCGTGGTTTACAAGCATTTGGGGATTTACGCCTATACAAAACGATTTCTTGCGATATTCCATAGTCTTCCGGAAGGAAAACTTGAGAAGATCGAAAAATTGGAGCAACTTCGGGCCATCGAATTCGGTCACCGAATCAAGGTCATTATCACTAAGTATGATTCTCCAGAGGTTGATTTCCCAAATGATATAGCCAGAATCGAAAAGGCCCTTAATCGATGTTCTGCTCTATGATTTTGCCCGGTTTTGGGATGAGGGTTTTGTCCGCTGTTTTTTTCTTAGCCGTCGGATTTGATGAAAGGGGCGTCGCCTTCTTTTTTACCTGCTTTCTTTTTGCAGGGCGACGATAGGCGGTTTTTCCAAGGACTTTCAGTTGCGCTTGAATCGAATCGATTTTATTTTCAAGGTCCTCGGTGGTCTTGTTCAAATGTTCCCGGTAAATTTTCTCTTCTGTTTTCAGCGTCAGAATGAATTTTTTTTGGTTCACCATGTTTTTGGAAAGAGCGTTCAGGCTCGCCCTAAATTCTTCGAATTGATCTTTTGACTGCTCAGAAGCTCCGGAGAAAGCCGCCAATTTTTCTGTTACACTTTTTTCAATCTTTGTTAATTCTTCGGTCAGATTTTTATCGAGACTATCCAGATC
>CAZSON010000512.1:0-2017 GCA_964608375.1 uncultured Desulfobacter sp.
TAAATATTTTTTAAAAAAAATGACAGCTTATATCGAATATCCAGAGCTTTGATCTGGATATTCGACATAGCCCTGCCTACAACTGGCGGATCCAGTTGTAGGCGCTACTCTGATGCACAGGAGGCTGTATAAGCCCTTCCAAACTACATGTGCATGATAAGGTATGGTAACAATAAATAGATGAATATAAGGGATAGCTTTTTTGTTGACAAAAGAAAATCGCAATAAAACCGCATCGCCGCGAATACTGTCAATGATAGGAAAACTTTTGATGAGGTGACGGTGATAAAGGCAGGGATTGGGTAGAAATTGATAACTCAGCTTGGGAGTGGACTACCGCTGATTCTTCTTAGCTGTTCAATCAGGCGGAACTCCGTGAGTGCGTAAAATATCTTCCCGGGTAATATCAGCTGGAATTCCATGAGGCTTCAGAACGTTTGTGCCGCTGAGAATCAAAATTTCATAAAGATAGAAGATACCGTAATGGTCGCCGTAAAAGACTATACATTTGTCGGCATTTTCAGCCTGCACTTTTTGGCGAAATTTTCTGATGCCGATGCTTTCATCTTCCATCTCATCCTGCTGCACCATCCAGTCACGGAAGGCCGTAGTCAGAGCTATGGTCAGAATGGTGAGATAGGCGTGAATCCGAAAACCGGCCTTGCTGTTTTCCGGTGACCCCTTGATGAACCATCCCTGCTTTGATTCTCTGAACAGGGTGTTTTCAATTTCGCTGCGGGCGTCATACCCGTCGTAAACGTCGAGCGGTTTGTCGATTGAGCCGTTGGTCAAGATAACCATCGTCTTGATATTGGGATTCTTTTCCCTGTAGGGGTCATGCAGAACAACGACAACATTAATGGGATTGGGCTTAAAGTCTTTTCGGTTCTCATGGCTGCCGCTGCCAAGCTCACCATAAAATCCAGCGGAAGTGAGCCCTTCAATCCCGACAACTTCCCAGGTATCGGTCACCTGTTTGCTGTTTTTGCCGTGTCCAGTTGTCCTGATCCGGCTTCGTGTATCGCGTTTACCGGTTTTTACCAGCGAAAGGGCATCGTTGTAGACATTCAGGCTTGTTTTGGCAGGAATATAAAAAATAATCTTCTGCTCATTGAGCCACCAGAGCAACTTGCCGTCGGTAAAACCTCGGTCCATGGCGATTGAGCCGATTACAGCGTGCTTGCCAAGATTGGTAATGGCCTGCTCAATTACCTCTTGAGCGAAAAGGGTGTCGTTGGTTTCAATAGTTGCAAAGCGCATGGCAATGGGAAGACAGCTGAGCTGATCCCAAACTACCCATATTTTAAACCCGAATACCGTGACCCTGATCTTTTTCGTTTTGCCCTTACGCCGTCTGAGCTCCGGCGCTTTTTCCTTGGTAACCTTGCCTCGGCCCGAGCATTTTTCGGTAGACTCAAGGTCGGAAGCATCAAGTAGCGCGTGAATTTTTCGAGGAAAAAAAGAATGTTTTGCCAAAATGGTAATGACTTTATTAAAAACTCGCTCTACTGTCCCGGCTGAGACAGCAACAATCATCGATGAGATAAATTCCGGGCAGACCGGCCCGCGTATTTCAGTGTTGCTTTTGTCGTCCCAGTCTATTTTAGATTTTTCAACGCCGCGTCGACTGGTTCCCTGCTTGACTTGATAACCATTGAACCCGACAAGATGCATAAGAGCCTGAGACTTCAGTAATACCATATCGATATGATGGAAAAATCGCAGCCCGGCAACAAGGCGCATTAAATAGATGAGTATAACTGCGGAAAACGGGATCGGACTTTTCCGGATACGACATGATTTTGGCTCAAGCTGTTCGAGAACGTTCATGATGCCAAGTTCACGGAGGAAATAAAAAAACATATCAAACAGGCCGGCAACGCCCAGGCCGAACACTTCATCCACGACCTGTTTGTCGGCGAGCTTTTTGGCGACCCCGGCTTGATCCCGTGTTGCGGTGTTCCAGCTAAGCCGCTTTGCGATATTTTTTGTTGCGTTATCTTTAATGCTCATACCT
>CAZSON010000513.1:0-2013 GCA_964608375.1 uncultured Desulfobacter sp.
GAAAAGATGGGGACCTTTTATGGCGAAGAATTCAAAAATGAGCCGGATACCGATTGGTCGCTGGCCGGCAATCGGAGGTGGGCTGAAGAGATCAGTAGAAAGTGGCGAAAAGGACCCGATGACATTCCTGTTGCTATTCCTCTGGTGATCGCCGGGGATGAAATATATGACGACAGGGAAAAACCGGCCTACAAGGATCCGTCTTTGATTGATGAAAATGTCACCGTGGCCGATTGCGCCATGGCAAATGAAAACGATGTGGAAAAGGCTATCTCGACCGCAGTGCTAGACCCGGATGGATGGAGAGATACCACAAACAATGAACGTCATGGAATCCTCTCAAAAGTGGCAATGGAGCTTCGTATTGCTCGGGCGGATCTCATCGGTTCAGCGGCCGCCAATACCGGTAAAGTTTTCACCGAAGCGGATACTGAGGTGTCCGAAGCGATAGACTTTACAGAATTTTATCCCTATTCAATGAAAGTATTTTCGGGTTTAAAAAATATTGAATGCAGGGGCAAAGGTGTAGGGCTGGTCATTTCTCCATGGAATTTTCCGATCGCGATTCCCTGTGGCGGGATTGTAGCCTCTTTGGCAGCCGGCAACACGGTGATTTTCAAGCCGGCATCTGCCGCAGTCCTGGTGGCATGGGAGCTGTGCCGGTGTTTTTGGCGGGCAGGGGTCTCAAGGAACACGTTGCAGTTTTTACCCTGTGAAGGTTCAACAATAGGTTTAAAGCTCATCTCCCACCCGTCCGTGAACTATATCATTTTAACCGGAGGGACAGAGACCGGTATAACGATTTCCAGGGCGAGGCCGGACATCTATCTGGCTGCGGAGACCGGCGGAAAAAATGCCACCATTGTTTCGGTCATGTCTGACAGAGATCAGGCTATTAAACATGTGATCGGTTCCGCGTTTTCGAACGGGGGACAGAAATGTTCCGCCACATCACTTTTAATTTTGGAAAAAGAAGTCTATCAAGATGAAACCTTTAAGAAACAACTGATAGATGCTGCACGCAGCTATCGGGTAGGTACGGTATGGGATTTTGAAAATAAAATGGGTCCTTTGATTCAAGCGCCGAAGGGCAATTTGAAAGAAGCGTTGATGAAATTAATGCCGGGTGAAAGCTGGGCGTTGAAACCTGAAAACATCCAAGACAACCCAAAGCTCTGGACACCGGGAGTCAAATGGGATGTCAAACCGGGTAGCAGTACTCACCTGATTGAATTCTTCGGCCCCTTATTGGGAGTGATGTGCGCTGAGAACCTGGATCATGCCATAGACCTTGTGAATCAAACCGGCTACGGACTTACATCGGGTCTCGAAAGCCTGGATGAGCGGGAACACGAAAAATGGAAAGGTTCAATCCGGGCTGGAAACCTCTATATTAACCGGGGAACCACGGGGGCCATGGTCTTGCGTCAACCGTTCGGGGGAATGAGAAAATCAGCGCTCGGGGCGGGGATTAAGGCCGGGGGGCCAAATTATGTAACACAGTTTATCGATTATGAGGAAACCGGCTTTCCATCTGTTGGCGCCATTTTAAAGGATCATCCCCTGCTGCGTTTGTCCCAAAAATGGCAGCGAAAACTGGATGCCGGCAGTTTGGCAGGGTTGAAAACCGACCTGGAAAAGACGGTCTATGCCATCCGAAGCTATCTTTATCGATATGAGCAGGAATTTTCTCAGGAAAAGGATTATTTTCACCTCCGGGGCCAGGACAATATCGTTCGATATCTGCCGATCGATACTGTTTTAATCCGGCTTCATGCCGATGACAGCCTGTTTGAAGCACTATCGCGCATCGCGGCGGCAAAGATCTGCAGATGTAAATTAGAGATCAGCATCCCTACCGGTTTACAGAACCGGATCACCGTTTTTCTTCAGGGTACGGATGGGGAAGAGATGGTGCAAAATGCACCGATTATCTATGAATCTGACAAAGATGTGGCCAGAAAAATAGGGAATACAAGGCGTATCCGTTATGCGGCACCGGAAAGGGTGCCT
>CAZSON010000514.1:0-2006 GCA_964608375.1 uncultured Desulfobacter sp.
AAAATATTCAACAATGGCTTATCCTTTCCACATAAGAATCACGCCCTCAATTTATTTTAAACCTTGACACAAAGACGGTTAAGCGTCATATTTTTTCATGTGAAAAGTAAATTTCTAACATTGAATCATACGCAAAGGACCGGTTGATAAGATCCGGGAATATTAATTACGATGGAAAATATTGAACCCCCTCCGGCCATAAAACCGGATAATAAAAAACTTAAGAGAAACCGCCAAAAAGTTTCCCTCCAGGACAAAGACGAACGCCAAATTGTCATCCAGAGAGCCCAGATTAGGGATGTAGAAGAAATCCTCGAACTGGTCAACAGCTTTGCGGCATCGAATTTAATGCTTCCCCGTGGTCCCCAATACCTCTACGAAAATATCCGGGATTTTATAATAGCTGATGACAGAAACATTCCGATTTACAGTCTGACCGAAACCAGGGAAGTATTGCACCTTATTGTGGCCTGCGGCAGCCTGCATGTACTTTGGGACGATATTGCAGAGATCAGAGCGCTTGCGATTCATACGGATTACCAGGAGATGGGGCTTGGGAGCAAATTGATCGAATACATGAAGGAAGAGGCCAAACAACTTGGAATAAGGCGTTTGTATACTTTTACATTGACCGAAGGTTTCTTCAAAACACTTGGCTTCAAACGACAAAACAGATCAGAACTTCCTCCCAAGGTTTGGGGCGAGTGCAGTCGCTGCCCAAAGTATTTCCAGTGTGATGAAGTCGGAATGGTTCTGGAACTCTAACTTTGGTGAAAGTAGCCGGGTTTTGGATAAATCTTTATCGCAATTTTAGTTCAAATCAAGAAAATTCTCCGAAAATTTCCTCTTCAACCCTGAAGATGTGGGCGATCAAAGCAGCACGGATCCACATGCCGCAGCGTTCCTGCCGCCAGTAAGCGGCGCGCGGGTCTCTGTCAACCACTACATCAATTTCATAGCGCCTGGGAAGCGGATGCAGGATCACACAATGGGGCTGAATCATTGAAAGATGTTTCGTTTTGAAATGAAACTCAGGATAGGTTTCAGCTTCGCTCGAAGGGCCCTCGGAGTATTCATTCTGAATCCGGGTCATATAGATCGCATCCACCTCTGGCATGATGCTTTCGAAGTCGTCGGTTTCCTGAAACGGAATACTATATTTAATTAAAAAATTTTTAATATCATCTTTCATTTTGAAAACATCAGGCGATACAAAATATAGTTTCATATCTTTATAATTTTTCATTAAGTAGCTCAGGGAACGTACCGTCCTGCCGCGCCCTAAATCACCCACCATGGCAATTTTTTTGCCGTCCAACCCCCCGACATTACGAAACTCTCTTTCAAGGGTATAGATATCTAACAGGGCCTGGGTGGGGTGTTGATCCGGTCCTGAACCGCCGTTTATGACCGGAACCGGTCTCTCTGTCTGATTTAAGACCCATGCCATTTTTTCGGCAAAACCGGCCTCTGGATGTCTGGAGATAATCAAATTGACATAACTGGCAAATGTTCGGATAGTATCTTCCGGTGATTCACCTTTGACCTCAGAACTCGTCTGGGTGCCGCGAATTTCAGAAACATTCAATCCCAGAATATAACAGGCATTTTGAAATGATAGAAAGGTACGTGTCGACGGCTGCACAAAATAAAGCATGGCCCGTTTATGGGGCAGAAGATTTCTAAGTTTTTTTTGACCCATTTTTGTTTTGGCCAACACCCTGATCATGTCCGCAAGATTGCAGAGCAGATCCAGAAATTCCCTTTCAAACTGCTGAGCGAAAATAATATCAAATAATCTTCCTTCTGATTTAAAAAAGTCTAATTTCTCATCAACATGTTTGGAATAAAATTCTTCCCATCCCTCGAATTCCTGCTGGGTCGGCTCGGCGTATTTTTCCATTCTTTTCTCCTGTTGCTTTCGTTCCATGTCCACACCTTCTATTTTGCAAAGACTCGCCTTCGGCTCAGGGCAAATGCGACGTTCCTGCAGATAGGGGTGTAAA
>CAZSON010000515.1:0-2005 GCA_964608375.1 uncultured Desulfobacter sp.
TGTGCACACCGACCAGAAAATCGTTTTTTACGATATCGTTCTCCTGGAAAAATAACTCTACCCGTTTTCTTTCCGCTTCTTCGACATGCAGTTTCAACGGTGATAAATCGGCTTTGTCAACCCCCGCCCCCTTTGCAATACGAAAGAAAGTCTCGACCATATGTGTAAAATCAAGATAGGCAACCTTCCGGGTATAGGCAACTCCCCGCCCCTGCCCCGGCGTATCAAACCCGATCCGCTCTTTGCCTTGGATTAACAGAGCAAAAACAGATGAGGTTTTGGCGAATTGCTCAAAATCTAAAATCATATCGTATCTTTTCCGTCGCAGTAGGAAAACAGCTTTCAGGAATGTTGAGACAAACGATAATAAGTTTTTATTGCTCAGAAGGTAGATATGATCAATAAAGGAGTTTCGATAAAAAACCTGCTGGTTTTGCAGCAGAGTAAACATATCTAACTGAGCGTTTGGGTAATGCTGTCTGATCGCTTTGATTGTAGGAAGTAGCATTATGAGGTTCCCGATCCCCCAAAGTTTTATCATTAAAATTTTATCGATCTCTGTTTTATCTCCCTTTTTTTTGTTTAATTTAAAAAGCGCATCGATCCAGTGCAATACGTAGCAAAGCGGGATGCCTATATAACGATCTATTATTCTGATAAACTTAAGATTCATCCGGTTTCTTTCCTATTCTCCATTTATTTCCATCGGAAAGCCTCTGTCTTTTTATCATCCGGAACATTGATTTTTAAAAGATAGAAATCTCTGTTTAAGATGCGATAGGCGCCTATGATTTCCGAATTTTTCATCACGTTGGGATAGTGCCTCTGATACCATCCGAAATATCCGGCATAATGAGACAAAAACAGATAGGTAATCGGATAATTAAGGAACAGTTTCTTTTTATCCTCATACCAGTTTGGTGCCTGCACGTGCCGCAGCCGATTGTTGATTGTTGCCGCCATGACTCCTTGTCCTGCAATTAGCGCATCGGGCGGCAATTTTCTCCCTATTTCATTTGATGTTTTATAAATCGCGTAATTACCGCGAACAATCCACTTGATATAATGAAACATATTGATAGTGAGGATAAACGCCATGATCAATCCGGCGAATATCTTTCGGCCGATATTTGAATTATTGAAGGCAATGTCGGCACTGTTTTTTTTAAGACGCTTGATAAGTAAAAGATAAAGATAGAAGATCAGGACGATACCGGTAGCCCACAGAAGCTGATATAAAAAATATTTTGCAAACAACACACGTTTAAATACCGGCGGTAATTCTGTATGAAAATATGGATCAACCCCCAATGAAGATACCTTTAATCCGTTTGCAAGAATGCGCATTTGACCAATTTGATGAAGCGGAACGAATCTTTGAAACTGCTGACGGGTTTGAAAAACAATCGGTTTAAAACCCGGTTGGGTAATTTTAATCGTTTTTATCAGCACCTCCCCCTTCCTGGTTAACGGATCGATCCGCAGATATCTTATTGAATGGAGATTGCCGATAAGGGTGCTGTAGATACCGCTCCCTTTTTTAATCCGGATGCCGTTTGAGTCGATTTCATTGTAAGATGGCGGGGTCCCACCCCAGTAAAATCTCATTTTTCCGTTTTGACCTGAATTTAATTCAACCTGAATTTTAGCCCTGAAGGGGTGAGATACTGCCAATAGAACCATCAGGGATAAAAGCAATAGAGAAAATAGATATGAAACCGAACCGATCACAGTGTGGGTTCGTCTCATCCAGGTTACACCACCTGCGATCAAAAGGAAAATAATGCCCACGAAAGCGGAGAGGGCGATCAAGCCGGTTTTTGTCAATTCATCCAGAAAAAAAAAGGAGGCTGTTTGCGGACTGAATTTTTTAATGTAAGGAAAAATAAAATAAAAAGATAAGATCATCATGCTGAGAAAAGAGATCAAACAGAGCCGCCAATCAGACAAACTGAAGCGAATTGATTCGGTTTTACCCCCATACCGGGCCACGCCCATTGCTGCC
>CAZSON010000516.1:0-2003 GCA_964608375.1 uncultured Desulfobacter sp.
GTGAGGAAGATTTGGGCTGCATGAATCATCGCCTGATAATTTCCGCTCGAAAGCCCTAGCCCGGACAATCCCGTCCGCTGCCGACTTCACCTTCATAAGCAGCTTATATATTAAGACTTTTTCATTCCATCGAGCACTTCACGAACCTTTCGCGCTAAACTCTCATGCGTAAAAGGCTTCTGGATAAAGCGCTTTTTCCTGTCCAAAATACCATGGTGCACAATGATGTTATCGGTGTAGCCCGACATATAGAGCACCTTGGTCTCCGGTCGTAAACTCTCAAACCGCTCTGCCAATACGCGGCCGCTCATCCCTGGCATCACCACATCGGTTAGCATCAGATGAATCGGCCCTTCATGTTTCTGGCTGATCGCAATGGCCTCTTCACCATTTTTCGCCTCAAGGACCGCATATCCGTATCCTTGAAGAACCTTATGCGCCATTTGTCGAACCATCTTCTCGTCCTCAACCACCAGGACAGTCTCTGAACCTTCAAGCGATTTGGCAGAATCATTTGTCTTTGTGATCTCTGTTATCTCTTTTTCAACCCGGGGCATGTATATCTTGAACGTGGTCCCCTCTCCCGGTTCACTGTATGTCCAGATATAACCAGCGCTTTGCTTCACAATGCCATAGACCGTCGAAAGACCCAGTCCTGTACCCTCGCCTTTTGCCTTGGTGGTAAAAAAAGGTTCAAAAATGTGGGAGCAGGTCTCCTCATCCATTCCGCCGCCGTTGTCACTGATTGCCATCATCACATGGGGACCCGGCTTTACAGCAACGCGTCTCAGCGCATAGGTCTTATCCAAAACCACATCGGCTGTTTCGATGGTGAGTTTTCCTCCCTGGGGCATGGCATCTCTGGCATTGACGGCAAGGTTCATGATGATTTGTTCAATCTGACCCGGATCCGCCTCTATATTGCCCAGTTGCGGTGTCAGGATCAGCTTCAATTCAACATCTTCACCGATCAACCGCCGGAGCATCTTTTCGATACCTTGGAGCAGTGCATTGAGATCCAATACCTCGGGTTGTAAGACCTGCTTGCGGCTGAATGCCAGCAGTTGCCGGGTCAAAGAAGCCGCGCTGTCGCCGGCCTTTATGATCTGCTCCGGATACTCATGAAGGGGGCTGTCTTTTTCAAGTTTCATTGAGACAAGGGTCGCATTACCGATGATGCTCGTCAAAAGGTTGTTAAAATCATGGGCCACCCCACCCGCCAGTTTACCGATGGCTTCCATCTTTTGGGATTGAATCAGCTGTGCTTCAAGTTGTTTTCGCTCGCTGACATCAGTGAAAAAACCTACATTGCAATCGTCTCCATCAATCGAGACGCACGATGTGGTGATATCGGCATATAGGATTGTGCCATCTTTTCGCAAACACGGGATGTCCTGAGATAGCGTCTTTTCTCCTCTTGCCTGGGTTTCGAATTCCGATATGACGTGTTCTAAAACTGCTTTAGGATGGATGTCGCTAACGCTCATCTTCCTCAATTCGGCTTCGGTGTAACCGATCATTTTAGAGAAAGCAGGATTGGAATATCTGAACTTCTTTGTTTGGATATCGACGATTAAGATCCCATTGGCCGCGCCCTCAAAGAGGGCGCGATATTTTGCCTCCGATTCAATCAGCTCCTTTTTAGCCTTCTCATTTTCCTCTCTCATTCGTTTTTTTTCAAGCGCTCCTTCAACGGCTGAGCCGATCCGTTTGAGACGTTCCTTTAGCACATAATCCGATGCCCCGGCTCTTAGGCACTCAACCGCCGTCTCCTCGTTGATCGATCCGGTCACGACGATAATAGGCGTAAAAGGATAAAGCTCTTGAACCAACTTGATGGCTTCTAGCCCATCAAACAGGGGCATCGTATAATCCGAAAGGACAATATCGGGTGAAAATTCTTCAAGCTGCCTTAAGAAATCGTCTCTTTTGTCCACCCGTCTCGAAATAAAAGCGATACCAGCATTTTCCAGCTCCCGTTTCATCAGCTCGGCATCGCTTGG
>CAZSON010000517.1:0-2000 GCA_964608375.1 uncultured Desulfobacter sp.
GGGAAAAACCATGTGCCCTAAAAAATAAAAGGGAATAGGTAGCCCTATTCCCTATGCCGATTGAAAAAGAGAGTCTGCTAGCGTTTGGAAAACTGAAAACGGGCACGGGCGCCCTTCTGGCCATATTTTTTTCTTTCTTTGATCCGGGGGTCGCGTCTGATAAAACCGGCTTTTTTAAGAATTTGCCTTAAATCGGGGTTCGCTTGTAAAAGTGCCTTGGTAATACCGTGGCGGATGGCACCGGCTTGACCGGATACACCACCTCCTTTAACGCGGACATTGATATCGAACATACCCTGAGTGTCTGTATAAACAAGGGGTTGCGTAAGTATAGCCTGGGTTGTATCTGTAGGGAAATAATCGTTCATCGGCATGCTATTAACCGTAATTTCACCCTTTCCCGGCGATAGCCAGGTCCGAGCAACCGCCCTCTTTCGTTTTCCTGTTGCGTAATAAATATTATCGATTTCCATCAAATTCCCCGATGTTTAATTAATTTGTCAAAACGCCTAAGATTGAAGTTCAATTACTTCGGGTTGCTGGGCGTCGTGTGGGTGAGTGCTTCCGCTGTAAACCTTCAGTTTTCCAAAAATCTTTCTGCCAAGCTTGTTTTTGGGCAGCATCCCTTTTACGGCGAATCGAATGAGGTCCTCGGGTCTTTTTGCCAAGAGGTGTTTCGCGGTAATCATTTTGAGGCCTCCGATATAACCACTATGTCTATAATAATATTTCTGATCCAACTTTTTCCCGGTAAGGGCAATCTTATCGGCATTGATAACAATCACACTATCTCCGGTATCTGCATGGGGGGTAAAAAAAGGATTGTGTTTACCCCTCAGCCGGGAGGCAATTGTCGATGCCAATCTTCCCAAGATTGCTCCGTCTGCGTCAACAACGCACCATTTTTCCTTGTTATCGGACGATTTAGCACTAGCTGTATATTTTTTCAATATATTTACTCCTGTTTATAAAAAGACACGATATTTATTGGAAAAAATAGACCGTGTCAAGCAAAAAATAAAAGAATCAGGTTTCGCACCCACAAATCAACAGATCAATCTTATCGAATCTCCCTTTTTGGCACTAAAATAGAGTTTTGCACTGTCATTGCATACAGCAATTTCAAGATACCCGCGACTTCCGATAAGGGCGAGCGGGGTTTTTGCTTTTTTGCTTTCGTAATTTTCCGATAACCCGGTAATTTTTGTTAACCCTATTTTGACCTCGGGGTTTTTTTGGTGGTGTAACCTGCAAAACCGTTTAATCCTATTGTATCCAATATTAGTGATCAGGTTGCCAAAACGATCGATCGATAAAATACGCCCTATCAAATCTCCATTTCTCGCAACATATGGTTTGTGGACATTTAGTTGCTTAATTTTATTTTGATCCATTGCAGGCCCAAGGCTTTGGATTTTAACTCCTTTTATTATGTGCGCTGCAATAGTTGAGAAAATGTCGCGCCCGTGAAACGTCCGGCTGACCTCTTTTAAAAAATAGGTCGAATTCTCCACACAAACAACTGATTTAACATCCGCTTCACTCATGAGAAGCGACAAGACACCATTGTCAGGCGCCAGAAAAATATAACGCTCGGTCTCAAGGGCGAGTATCGCCCGTTCTCCCCCCACACCCGGGTCCACAACAACAACGTGGACCGTTCCCTCAGGAAAATAGTTGTAGTAAGATTGAATCGCGTATGCGGCCTGGACGATGTCCTGGGGTTCTATATGGTGCGTGATATCGATGATGGTAGCCGATGGGTCTATGGAGAGGATAACTCCCTTCATTGTCCCGACATATTCATCACAAACGCCAAAATCTGTAAGAAGCGTAATGATTGACATGGCCAAAGAAATACATATAAAAATTTCAAGCTGTTTGAGGAGGTTACGACGAGTTCTTGAAATTAAGTATCATCTATCTAAACGCCCCAAAATGGTCATTTAGAGAGCAATATGGTCCTTTTGCGAATTCCTCAATCTTCATGAAAACATTTT
>CAZSON010000518.1:0-1996 GCA_964608375.1 uncultured Desulfobacter sp.
TCATCCACCGAAAATCGGACGATAAATACGGATATAATCTCCCTGTTGAAGCGTTTTGTCAGTCTTGACCAAACAGCCTTGCACGGAAACAAGGCCAATCTTGGATTTGGAAATATCTAAGCAGTTTATAAGATCGCCTACGCTAGCGTCTTTCGGAATCTCAACCTCAAATCCGTTCAAAAGATCGTGGTCAGGAAATTTTTTTCCCAACGTTCCGAACAATCTCACTTTTACTTTCATTACCGTTGTCCGTTAAAAATCGAAAGTCTTGTCCATCTCCTCATCACTTATCACTACAACCTTGTTATGCGGCGGCAAGGGTTCCTCATAGAACATTTTCGGCAGTCTGTCGTCGTTGCTGGTAAAGCCGGCATTTCGGTTAAACTCTCTTTCCGCCTTCAGAATACGTATACCCAACTGCTTCCAGTCCTCCTCACTACATGGTTTGCCCGACTTTGCCGCAATCATCTTGCAGACATTGGCCACGCCTGCGCCAAACCCGCTCTGTGCAAAATCGCATATCCCCATGGTATCCACAGCTGCCATATGGATTTGACTGTTTCGGGACGCTTCTACCTGACCTTCTGCTGAAAACCGGTCAAGCGTGCCGCCAAATTCCTCCAGGTTCTCGGCCACCACCCATCCGGCCGTGTGATCACCACCCATCGGTGTTGTCGCATAGGTAACGGCCATCCCTTGTATGGTTCGCGGATCGTAGGCAGCCATGCTCTGATTTTTAACCACCGGCACCCTGTCATGATTAAAATGCTCACCGACTGCTCCGGGGCCGTTTCCGATAATTTTTCCGAACCCGGTTCCTTTTGCCACCTCTTCGACCATCTCTATGGCTGCCTGAGCGTCACCGAATGCTTTATATCCCGCATCCATGGCAACTGCAATCGCAACTCCGGTGCTGATGGTATCCAGTCCAATGTCATCACATAGAAAGTCCAGTTTCGCAATGGAATCAAGATCGCTGTTGCCCAACATACCACCCATGGACCAGATGGTTTCATATTCCAAAGAAGACGTTACATATTTGCCGTCTTTATCGACGTACTCGTTGGAACAGCGGATAATACATTGCGCGCATCCCATGTGCGTATTGATACCGCCGCGTTTTTTGATGACCTCAGCCATGGTTTCACCGGTGATTTTTTCAACACCCTCAAACTGTCCTTCGCGGGCATTGCGTGTCGGAAAAGCACCGACGGCATTGATCGGTGCCACCAAAGACGCTGATCCCAGCTCTGCCAATTCAGATGTACCATCGTTATCTTTAACTGCCTTGGCATAGATTTTAGCGGATTCCTTAAAGGTATCCGGATCGGTAAGCGGGTCGGTTGCTTTTCCATCTTTTGCCACGATGACAGCCTTCAAACCTTTTGACCCCATAACAGCTCCCAGCCCCCCGCGGCCGGCGGCCCTGCAGGGTCGGCCGTCTGTATCGGTTGTCTGTATGGATGCAGCAGTCAACAGCAATTCACCTGCCGGGCCGATGCAGGTAATGCTGTTTTTTTCACCGTGGGTCTCTTTAAGTTTTTTCACCAGTTCATAGGTCCGCAGCCCTTTGTAGTTACTGCCGTCAAGCAGTTCGCCATTGCCATCGGCATCGATTTTGAGCAGAAAACACGCCCCCGCTGAAGCCCGGCCCTCAATGACTATTGCTGTAATCCCAAGATGGGCAAGGTCTGCAGCAACGGTTCCGCCGACGTTACTCTCCTTGATCCCGCCGGTCAGGGGACTTTTGGCGCCGATGGAGAGGCGGCTTGAGTTCACCAGCATCGTTCCGCTCAAATATCCGGGAGCAATAATCAGCTTGTTCTCCGGCCCCAAAGGATCACATTTTGCAGGGACATCGTTGTTGATCATCAGAGATGTTAATCCCCTTCCTCCCAGTCCGATATAGTCTTGAGGTACTTCGGTCGAACTTACGGATGCTGCAGTCATGTCTACTTTTAATAATTTCATCATATCTCCTTCCGGTTCAATTGGA
>CAZSON010000519.1:0-1996 GCA_964608375.1 uncultured Desulfobacter sp.
GGCGGATTAGAATTGAGCTTCATTACCGATATGGATCAAATCCTGCTCTCTTTCCACTGCCATTTGATGAGGCCTGGAAAGGACGGCATATCGTGAAACTCGGCGGCACTGATGTGGCAACCCTTTCGCTCGAACATACCATCCTGTTTCTTTGTGTCCACGGAGCGGCTCATGCCTGGTTCAGGCTGTTCTGGTTAAATGATCTGGCCCAGATCCTGTCTAGACACCCGTCCATCGACTGGACAAAGCAGATGCGCCGGATTGATTCGCTCGGCATTCGCCGCATGGTGGCCGAGGGTGTGATTTTGGCATCGCTGCTGTTAAAGAGCCCGTTGCCCCTAAAATTGAAGATATATGAACAGATCGATGAGGTGGTATGCCGCCTCATTAGGATGGTTTATCGTTGTATAAAGTATTCAGTCGATTATCCCAGTAAACCTTTCACGATCGATTATTTCAGAGAAAAACTGTACGACATAAGACTGCGGAAGAATCTATGCTATAAGCTGAATTTTTTCCTTTATCAAATCGGACCGTCCCATGATGAATTTGAGTTGTCGATTTTACCGGATCTGTTGTTTTTTTTCTACTTTTTTCTAAGACCTTTTACCAAGTGCTTAAGGTGGTATAAATAGAATAAAAATGTTTTTTCGAATCGTTGAAAAACAATATTGCTGAAAACCAAAAAATGACCCTTGTACGTATGGGATGTTAATACGCTATATAAAGACTTTATTTGAATATGCAGGTATAAGGGGTTGGATTTCCCTTTGGGAGAAATCTATTCTAAGTGGGTCTGTCTTTTTTCATTAGTTTTTCCAACCCATCAACATCCTCGATGACATAAACTGCGCCGGCCTGCAATAGCGCGTCTTTCCGACGCTTTTTGTCGGATGCCGACCGCGTAACTCCAATCCCGATGAATCCGGCTTTGGCTCTTGAGGCGGCAATCATATCGTCCGGCATATCCCCCACATAATAACAGTCGCCAACCGGGTCAGAAATTTTTTCTTTGATGGCATCAAGCATAAAGGGGTTCGGTTTGCTCAGGGTCACTTTTTTTCTTTGAAGATGAAAAATTCTTTTTTCCGATGCAAGACAATCGTCAAGGGTGTAAATAACGCTAAAATACTTCCGTAATCCAAAAAAATCCAAGGCATAAAGCGCTTCAGCCTCAGGTCGGCCTGTGGCAATAGACAGGATGCCGTGTTTGGAAAGGTGTTTAAAAACAGATGCATCGGTAAGCAGCTTCTCCCGGGTCATATATCCTTGACCGGTGTATACCGCCGGTGCAAAGCCATAGATGGACTGAAACAGGCTTTCCCCCAGGTATATTTCCTGAAAAATCTGCTTGATGATATTGCCGGTCCCCACATCACCAGAATAAAGACTTCGGATGAATGTATCGTTGATGCTTTCTTTTACGTTAAACAACGTGGTTAAAGGTTGATCCGTTGATCTTAAAAACGCAGAAAGTGCGGTGGTATCAAATCGCTTCATCGTTTTTTTATATCTGATCCAGTTATCGGTATCTTCAGAAGTTTTTGGGTTTTTTATCAAAGAGAACAAAAGGCTGATTACCAGACAGGTCAGATCCCAATCGTTATTTAAGCCGCCACTCTCTTTCACTCGATCTAGGTCCGAGAGTGAAAAGAGCGGATCAGGCAGATTTTCCCATCCAGGTGATTCTTTGAAAAACAGTTTGACCGTCTGCCGGACCGTATCTCGATACGACAGTGAAACATCAATAATCACGCCATCTAAGTCAAAGACGATCAGATTTTGAAATTTAATCGGCTGTATATGCAATGGTTTTCAATAAAGCTCTTTTGGAATCAGCTCGATCGGTTCAGGCAAAGACGACGTGATATGTGCCCCTTTAATGTGACTTCCGATAAAGCTGAAACTGCATTTTAATTTTTCAAATCATCAATGACATGGTCCAAAATAGTATCAAGATCGGTTGTTGGTTCAAAACCGACCAGCTCTCTTATTT